>PAOX01000019.1 GCA_002710085.1 Fidelibacterota bacterium | reverse complement strand
GGGAAAGCGCATCTTCATTAAATAGAGGCCAGATTCTGTACAGAATTGCTGAAATGTTAGAAGGAAGAAAATTACAATTTATTCAAGAATTAATGATAACTGGACTATCTAGATCACAAGCAAAAAGTGAAGTAGAAAAAAGTATAGACCGGCTAATATATTATGCTGGTTGGAGTGATAAATTTCAGCAGATTTTTAGTTCGGTTAATCCAGTGTCATCTAATCATTTTAATTTTTCAGTTCTTCAAGCTATTGGTGTTGTTTCTATGATTCCTTCTAATAAAGACTCATTACTAGGACTAATTTCTGTAATTGCGCCAGTTATTGTTGGAGGAAATACTTGTGTTGTTTTATCTTCTGAAGCAAATCCTATGGTAAGTATTTCTTTTGCTGAAGTAATAAATACATCAGATGTCCCTCATGGGGTGGTCAATATTTTAACAGGCAAAAGAAAGGAATTAGTTAGTCATTTTTCTTCTCATAAGGATGTAAATGCCATTATTTATTGTGGAGATGATAAGAGTCAGATAAAAGAAATTGAAAAGCTATCAGTAGATAATTTAAAAAGAGTAACAATTGATAAACAAAAAAATTGGGATACTCAATCTCCTTATTTAATTGAAAGATTCCAAGAGATAAAAACCATATGGCATCCTACGGAAGTATAAAAAAAGCACATGGACTTTAAAAAATTATTAAAAACTGCTATTAATGCTTCAATTGCAGGAGGCCATGTTATAATGGAGGTTTATGCTTCTAATTTTGACGTAGAGCAAAAAGATGATGATTCCCCTCTAACTCTTGCAGATAAAAATTGTAATACAATAATTGAGAATTTTCTTCTTAAAACAAGCATTCCTATTATGAGTGAGGAAGGAGCTAAGATTGCTTATTCAAAAAGGAGAAGTTGGGAGTACTTTTGGTTAGTAGATCCATTAGATGGCACTAAAGAATTTATAAAACGAAATGGGGAATTTACTGTTAATATAGCCTTGATCCATAATGGCTTGCCTATAATGGGAGTAATTTATGTTCCTGTAAAAAAAGATTTATATTTTGCAATGGAGGGATTAGGCTCTTTTATGGCTAACAGTAATTCAGCAATTAGTAATTTAAATAATTTAATTACAGAATCAGATAAATTGCCTATTGATTATAAAAGAAATAATTATGTAGTAGTTGGTTCTCGTTCACATATGTCTACAGAAACGGAAGAATTTTTTAAAGAAAAAATACAAGGACATAAAAATGTGGAAGTAATAGCAATAGGATCTTCCTTAAAACTTTGTATGGTAGCTGAGGGGAAAGCAGATGCTTATCCTAGATATGCACCAACAATGGAGTGGGACATAGCAGCAGGTCATGCTATTGCAAAATTTGCAGGTTTTTCAGTTGTTCAATATCAGACAAAAAAAGAGATGGTATATAATAAAGAAGATTTATTGAACCCCTGGTTTTTAGTTCAATGATTTTATGAAAAAAAGACTTCAAAAAGCAATAGAAGATCAAGATTTTTCAGAACTTGTTAAGGGAGGAGGAATATCTTTCTTTTTACGTCTTGGAGGTCTAACGGTTGGGTATGTTTTAACTTTGGTTATTGCAAATTTGTTTGGAGCCAAAGGACTTGGTGACTATGTGCTTGCTATTACAGTTTTACGACTTTTTACTTTGTTAGCTAAATTAGGATTAGACACAACTTCTATTCGTTTTATCGCATCATTTGCATCCCAAGATAAATGGGTTAGTATCTTGAATTTTAGAAAAAAAGTTGTGACTATTTTATCTTTTTCATCTGTTATTGCATCATTACTAATGTACTTTTTGTCTACTCCGATAGCAGATTTGATTAATGTAAATTCTAGGTATATTGAGATAAACGCATTTTTTGTATTGCCAATGACATTTTTTATGTTGCATTATCAAAGCTTAAGGGGACTAAAAAGGATCGCTGAATTTTCTTTTTTTTATAGGATGTCTCAAGCTTTATTTTCTGTAATATTTATACTAATAATATATCAATTTAATAGAGGGTCTGAGGTTCCTGTTTATGCCTATTTAGTTAGTGTAATTATAGTGTCATTTCTTTCATTTTTAAGTTTTCGATATTGGTTGAAAAATAAATCTAATGGAAAAGAAAGTGCTGAACAAGAAATAATGAGCTATTTCACATTATTTAAAATTTCTATTCCATTGATGTTTGCTCAATCTGTACAATTTATTATGGCTTGGACGGATAAATTAATGCTGGGAGCTATAGACACTCCTGATGTAACATTAGGATTAACAACAAATTCTGCTGAAGTTGGAGTTTATCATGTTGCCTTTAAACTTTCTATGTTTGCTGCTGTTGCCTTGATGGCAATTAATAGCATTGCTTCTCCAAAATTTGCAGAGATGTTTGCTAAGAATGATATTATAGGTTTGAAGAAAGTTGCACGTCAGTCTACAAAAATAATTTTTTGGACTTCAGTCCCTCTTATAGCAATTTTCTTTGTATTTCCTGAGTTTTTTCTATCCTTATTTGGAGAAGAATTTAAGGTTGGTGTCACGGCATTTATTTTCTTATCTTGTGGAAGATTGATAAGTTCGTTTTCAGGTTCGGTTGGGAATATTCTTCAGATGACAGGAAGTCAAAAGATATACGCATTTATATTATTTTTTGGAGCTATATTAAATGTCATTCTTAATTTAATACTGATTCCTAAATATGGGATTAATGGAGCTGCAATAGCATCTATGTCTAGTTTAATTACTTGGAACTTATTTATGGTTGTAGCTGTGAAAAATAATTTAGGATTTTATACATTTTATATTCCATTTATTAAAAGATGAAAGTTAAACTGCCAAATTTTTTGATTGTTGGTGCGGCAAAAAGCGGCACATCATCTTTGCATAATTATCTGTATCAACATCCTGAGGTATTTATGCCTCTATATAATCAAAAAGGAGTTAAAGTTAAAGAACCCAGATTTTTAATAAAAGATTTAGTTGAGCATAGATTGCATAATGGAGTTTGGACTTTTGAGGAATATCAATCTTTATTTGCTAACGTAAAAGATGAAAAAGTAATTGGAGAATCTACTGTGCTTTATTTGTATTATTTTAAATCTGCTATTAAGAATATAAAACANTATTTAGGANAAGATGTNAAAATTATTATAATGCTTAGAAATCCTNCAGATAGAGCCTATTCTGCATTTCAGCATGTTTCACGAGGNTTTAAGGAAAATAATTCTTTTGAAGAATCTTTAGAGATTGAACAAGGAAGAATGGAAAGGGAAGCAACCTTAACTCCAATGGTTATGTATAAGGAAATGGGGATGTATTATAAAATGGTTAAATCTTATAAAGATTCTTTTAAAAATGTGCATATTATTTTTTATGAAGATTTTAGAGATAATATTAAATTGGAAATGGAAAAAGTTTATAATTTTTTAGAANTTTCAAAAAATGTTGAGATTGATTTGAATGTAAGATATAATGTTGGTGGCAAAAGATGGAAAAGTGAAAAAATGAAACATATTTTTATGCGAGATAGCCTGATCAAGTCAGCTTTGAAATTAGTGATTCCTCTAAAGTTTAGAAGATGGATTCGTAATATTTTGTTAGAATTATCAACTAATAAAGTTGTAGAAATGAAAAAAGAAACACGAAATATGTTAAATGAGTGTTTTAAAGAAGATATAAAAAAACTTTCGGAATTGTTAAATAAAGATTTACAACATTGGACACATTAAGCACATTGCCAAATTTATTTATTGTAGGTGCAGCAAAAAGTGGGACCACTTCTTTACATAATTATCTAAATCAACATCCAGATGTATTTATGTGTAGCCCAAAAGAACCTCACTTTTTAATAAATAATGAAATTGGGAAAGATAGAATTCCTGTCGGAATTTCTTCTAAAAGTGAATATCTTAATCTTTTTTTAGATGGAAAGGATAAAAAATACAGAGGAGAATCTTCCGTTATGTATTTGATGTTTTCAGATATTGTAATTCCTAAGATTAATCAGCAATTTGGAGAAGATTGCAAAATTATTATTATGCTAAGAAATCCTATTGAAAGAGCATATTCTGGATTTCAACATGTGAAAAGGTATAATCTAAAAGAAGATTGTTCAGATTTCAAATCAGCTTGGGCTATTTCAGAAGAAAGATATTTTTCAATGCCTGAGATGACCCCTGCTTCTAGGTACAGAGAGTTAGGATTGTATTATAAACAAGTGAAATCATATTTAGAAAGAATGAAAAATGTGCATATTATACTTTATGATGATTATAAAAAGGATATTCAACACGAAATGAATAAGGTCTTTGATTTTCTTAATATTAAACGAATGGAGATAGATGCTGAGCAAAAATATATGGTTGGAGGTTGGCAATGGGAAAATAGAAAGATACAGAATATGCTACTCAAAAAGCATCCCATAAAATCGTTACTAAAAGTTTTGATTCCTTTTAAAGGACTTAGAAAAAATATTAGAAGAAAAATTCAAGATAGAAATATATCAAGAGTACCTCAAATGAGTGCAGCTGATAAAAAAGTATTAAAAGCATTTTATAAAGAAGATGTAAAAAAGCTTTCCATCTTGTTAAAAAGGAATTTAAATTATTGGACGGAATGAGTTTGCCAAATTTTATGTGTTTAGGAGCAGCAAAGAGTGGAACTACTACTTTGTATGATATTTTACGCCAACATTCAGATATTTATATTCCTTCTTTTAAGGAACCTCATTTTTTTGATATTCCAGAAAATTTTGCAAATGGCCTCCAGTGGTATAAAAAAACTTATTTTAAAAAAGCGGATAAAAAGATAATTGCAGATTTCACTCCATCATATTTTTTTGACAAAAATGCCCCAAAAAGAATTTTTGATTCTTTAGGTTGTGAGATTAAGTTTCTTGTTATTGTAAGAAATCCAGTAGATCGAGCCTATTCTCATTATTTACACTCAAAAAGAGATTGTCATGAAACAGAGGAGTTTGCTAAATCTTTGCAGCTAGAATTTATTCGCTTGAAGCAATATCTTAATCAATCTGATTATTTGTCTTATTTAAGACATTCATATATTCACCAGGGGCTATATTCAAACATGTTAGAGAGGTATTTAAAATATTTTTCTTTAGATAATTTTCTGTTTATTAGTTTTGAAGATGAATTTTTGCAAGATAGAGATGTTACAATAAAGAAGATATTAGATTTTTTAGAAATTGACAGCACTATTTTTTTAAATACTGACATCAAGAGTAATCCATCAAGTAAAGAGAGATCGAAAGTGCTTAAAAAATTAATGAAAAAAAATGGATGGTGGAGAGTGTTTTTAAAGAAAATAATTCCCTCTCTTAAATTACGTCAGATTATTAAAAATAGAATACAAAGAATCAATATTAAAGAGTTTAAAGCTCAGCAATTAAGTGAAGAATTAAAATCAGAGTTATTAGAAAAGTATTTCAGAGATGATATTTCAAATTTTGAAAGACTAATCAATAAAAAAATGAATTGGTAGTTTGAAAATTACACTTACACATAAGTTTATAGATACATTATTACTTTCGTTGTTAGTTTTTAGTGGAGGAGGCTTACTATTTGTATTTAATAGAAACTTTTTTTCGATACTCTTACTTATGGTAGCGGCATTTTGCATAATTTTTATGGGCAAAAAGTTGAAGAAATCTGTTTTCAATGCCTCCTTGTTTACATTGCTTGTTTTTTCGGCTTTGATTTTATTGAATTATACTTTTGCTCCAGGNGCTCAGAAATTTTTAAAATATGGATTTCATTTAATGAATATTACTTCCTGTATATTTATTTTGATTCATTTTAAGAATAACAGAAGTTCAGAATATTTTTTGTCAAGAATACGATATATTCTTAGAGTAGTCCTTTATTTTTCGATCATTAATTTTTTAGTATATTTTCTTATAAAGGGAAGTTTAACTCCCGCTTATGGAGGGTGGAATAATGGATATATAGCAGATACATTCAATTTTTTATTCTTTTATAATCCTGAGAAACATGCATTTAATTTCTTTGGTTTTCAATTAGTTAGGAATCAAGGTTGGTTTTGGGAGCCAGGAGTAAATCAGGTTTTTTTAAATATTTTATTATATTTAGAAGGATTTGTTTTCAAAAGGGGTAAATGGATTATTCCATTAATTGTATTTGCAATTATAACTACGTATTCGACAACTGGCATTTTTATTATGATGATAGTTTTAGGTTTCATTTTTTTAAAATCTATAAAAAGGAATCCTATATTATATTTTGTTTTAGGATTTATTATTGCGTATCCATTATTTCGTATAGCNCAATCTAACTTTGAACATAAAACAAATGAAAATGCATCTTCAATGAATAAAAGAATTTTTGATTTAGTTCAGCCATTAGCAATAGCCATAGATCATCCTATCACAGGTGTTGGGTTAGATATAGAGCATTTTCAAAAGTACCGGGCAGAATATTTTTTAGATTTTGAGACTCAAAATCTACTTACAGTTCAACATACAGAAAAAGGCAGTACGAATTCAATAACATTTTTAATTGCAGCAACAGGATTTCCAGTTTCATTATTTTTATTGTATGCCTTGATGAAACAAAATTTGTTTACTTATAGAAAGGGAGTGTTCATGACAGTTATTGTCATATCTGTTTTGTCAGAGCCATTATTATTGCGTCCATTTTTTCTGATATTAATTGTGTCAGGAATGTTTGTCTTTTTTCGTAGATTTACAAAATAGCTAAATTATAAAATGAAGAATATATTAATTACTGGTGGGGCAGGTTTTATTGGGAGTAGATTATGTGAGAAATTGTTTGATATTGGCTATAATATTACCNTTATGGACAACCTTTCATCTCAGATTCATGGAAATGGAGAATCGTTTTTATTTAATAGGATTAAAAATAAATGTATTTTTATTAATGGAGATGTTCGTAATAAGAATGATTGGAAAAAAGCAATCAAGAATCAAGAGATAATAGTGCATTTAGCAGCTGAAACAGGCACAGGGCAATCTATGTATGAGATAGAAAAATATAATGAGGTTAATATTATGGGAACAGCTTATATGTTAGAGTTGTTAAGTAGCGTAAATCATAAAGTAAAAAAAATAGTTATTGCATCATCTCGGGCAATTTATGGGGAAGGTAAATATGTATGTCCTATTCATGAGATAGTTTATCCTAATCAAAGAAATGATTTAGATATGGGCAACAGAAAATTTAATCTAAAATGTGATATTTGTAATTCAGAATTACAACTAGTTGCAACAGACGAGAGCTCTAAAATACATCCTACATCTATTTATGGAATAACTAAACAACAACAAGAACAAATGGTTATGATAACTGCTGCATCTTTGGGGATTTCTGCAGTTTCTTTTAGGTATCAAAATGTTTATGGCCCTGGACAGTCGCTTGCAAATCCGTATACAGGAATTCTATCTATTTTTTCTACTCGTATATTAAATGGTAATGATGTAGATGTTTATGAAGACGGAGAACAAAGTCGTGATTTTGTTTATATTGAAGATGCAGTAGATGCTACAATTTTGGGGATTGAAAAAGAAAAAGCGAATGCTCAAGTTTTTAACGTTGGATCTGGAGTCGCTACAACTGTAAGGCAAGTTGCCGAAGTTTTGAAAAGTTTTTATAATACTGAAATTAATATTTTAATAAATGGCAAATACAGATTAGGAGATATTCGACATAACTATGCAGATTTAACCAAAATAAATCATTTTTTGGGTTTTAGTCCAAAATATGATTTTCAAAAAGGAATTTCTGATTTTGTAAGCTGGGTTAAGACACAAAAAATAATGAAAGATAAATATCAAAGCTCAATTATCGAATTGGAGCAAAAGGGTTTAATCAAATGAGATTAATAATATTTGTATTCGTATTTCAAGTTTTTATGACTACTGCACAAGAAATACAAAAAAATATTTTTGGGTTTGCCACATCTAATACTTTTACATATTGTAGTATTACTGACACCGTATTTTCCAATAAGGTTAGAGCAATAAATCCCCAGGTATTAAGATTTCCTGGTGGAACTATTGGTAATTTTTATCATTTTGGAAAGAGTGGGTATGGGTTTGATTTTAATGAGATTGATAAATATCATGCAGGGAAATTCCCAAAAAGAGCAAGAGGATTAGAAAGATCACGAAAAAAAAATAAACATCAACATGATTATATTAATGATTTTATTGCATTAGTAAAAAAAACAAATGCTAAAGCTATACTTGTTGCTAATCCTTTTGCGGAACATGATGATGATATTATTTCTATGATTCAAAAACTGAATGAAAACAGTATTGAAGTAGTTGGAGTGGAGTTAGGAAATGAATTGTCGAATCGGAGTTATTTCTTGAAAGGATACAATATTGATGATTATATTGTATTTTCAAAAAGGTGTTCTAATAATATTAAAAAAAAATTTCCTGAAATAAAAATTGCAATTGTAGCCGCTCCTTTAGGTAAGCCAAAAGGTCATAGACATAATATTTGGAATAATAAATTATCGGCACTTAATTTTTATGATGCGATTATCGTGCATTCATATGCAAAAGTTATAAAAGGAAAGCATTTAGATGGTCAAATGGTTTCCGAAGAAGAAGAGAGAAAAAATAAAACAGAACAGTTTCGAATATACAAGGATAGAGTACTTGATTATTTTAAGAGTGGGTATTCTAGCGAAATCAAATCGTATTCTAATATTTTTAATAAACCTATTTGGGTTACTGAGTGGAATTTGCAGATGTCACAAACTACAGGTAATACTTTATTACAATCTTTATTTGTTGCGCAATATCTTTTGGAAGTTTTTAGTAACCCCAAATTGTCAAATATTGAGTTGACTACTTTTCATAATTTAGCTGGTAGAGATTTTTCGGGATCAATTTTTAGAAGTACTAATAAGAAAATAGAAATTCAGAGTACGTATTATCCAATGATGATGGTTAGTAAAATATTGGATAATGGTATTGTTAAAATTGAAAAAGAAACCAGTAAATATGTTTTTTTATATAAGTGTTATAATAAATTCAATAAACAAGTTTTGAGATATAAATTAGACTGGGGTTCTTATGAGTTTAGCTGTATACATAATATTACTTCATCCTCAGGAACTTCTATAGTCTATAGAAGCGAAAACTTGTTTGATACGTCAGATAATTTTGGAAAGTTNGATCTTCAAATTCATGAATTTTGTGAGTGATACTAAGCAAATATTTGTTGTTGGAAGCAGTAGAAGTGGAACTACTATGATGGGGAGAATTCTGGGAAACTCCCCTAAGGTATTTACATTTAGAGAATTGCATTTTTTTGGTTCACTATGGACAAATAAAGGTAATCAAGATTTGATTAAAGAAGATCAAATTGATTTGCTTTCAAAATTGCTTAGTATTCAAGAGGATGGACTATTCCATCAACATGATCTTTCTCTTTTTTATGATAGATCAGAGCAATTAATAGGGCCAGAAATTACTAATCCTTTAAAGATTTATAGGTTGTTTTTAAAAACTATAACTGAGCATAATTTTGCGCAAATTTCTTGCGAGCAAACTCCCCAAAACTTATATTATCTTGATGAGATACTTCATTTTTTCCCAAATGCTAAAGTTATTAATTTAGTTAGGGATCAAAGAGATGTATTGCTTTCACAGAAGAATAAATGGAGAAGGCGATTTTTAGGCGCTAAAGGGATTCCAATATCAGAAGCTTTGAGATCTTATTTTAACTATCATCCTATTTTAACTGCTAAAGTTTGGAATGCTTCATTAGTTTGTACTTCTAAATATCTTAAGCATCCAAAAGTAAAAGTTGTAAAATTTGAGAATTTGCTTAGTGATTCAGAAAATGTAGTTAAAGATATATGTAGTTTTTTAAAGATCGATTTTCATGAAAACATGCTAAAGGTACCAGTAATAGGATCTTCCACAGAGAGTGATGCTAAATCTGATTTAATAATTGATAGGGATAAAATTAATAAATGGAAGAAAGGGGGGCTTTCAAATGGTGAAATATATTTGTCGCAAAAGGTGTCTTCTGTAATGATGGATAAGTTTGGGTATAAGAAAAAAGTATTTCTGAAGCCACCATTATCGCTTTTATTTTATTTGTTGATGTTTCCTTTGCAATTAGTATTTGCTTTTTTATTAAATATTTCTAGAATGGGGAATTTTGTTGAAGTAATTCAAAAAAGATTTTTTATTAAATGAAAAAAGTAGATTTTTTTATAGTTGGAGCTCCAAAAGCAGGAACAACTTCTTTATATAATTATTTAAATGAACATTTTGAGATTGAGATGAGTTCTCAAAAGGAACCTGATTTTTTTTCCGACCAATCTTTTAAAAATCAGGAGCTATATTATGGAAAAAATAGAATAGATACAATTGAGAAATATCATGCGCTTTTTCAAAGAGAAGATGTCCTGTTAAGGGGTGAGGCTAGTGTTTCTTATTTGTTTTATCAAGATGTTCCATATAAAATTAGTAAATATAATCCTAATGCAAAAATTATAGTTATGTTGCGAAACCCTATTGATAGAGCATTCTCACATTACCTAATGGATTATCGTTTAGGATTAGTTTCACAAAGCTTTGATAGTATTATTCAAAAAACATCAAAACATCAAAATCGACATCTATTTTATCAGCAATATATTGAGTTAGGTGAATATTCTAAACAGATAAAAAGGTATTTAGAAGTATTTAGTAATGAAAATATTTGCATTATCGATTATGAAGATTTTAAAAATAATACTTCTGATGTTGTAAATACAGTTTTTGTATTTTTAGGTTTAGAAAATAATATTAATTCTCATTCTTATTTAATGAGGAAACATAATACTTATTCCGCTCCTAGAAACAAAATTGTTCGGAAGATGTATTCTTTTGTTTTTGTTAGAAAGATGTTAGCGATTATATTGCCAAAAACTTTGATTAGGGTAATTAGAAATTTACTCTTTATAAGAGATAAAAAGCCAAGAATTTCTGATTCAACAAGAGATTTTTTGAAAAGACATTTTGAAAGTGATGTGATTGAGTTGTCTAAGTTGTTAAATAAAGATTTTAGTAAATGGATAAGGTAGGTATAGTAACTATAACATATAATTCTGCTAATGTCTTACAGTCATTTTTGAATTGTATTTGGAAACAAACATATGATAATTTAGTTCTTTATGTGGTTGATAACTCATCTTTTGACGACACGCGTTCCATCTTAAAAAAGACTAATGATTCTCGACTTGTTATTATCGAGAATGACACTAATTTAGGCGTAGCAAAAGCAAACAATCAAGGTATTAATAAAGCTATTGAAGAGAAATGTCAAAA
The DNA here is from genome assembly GCA_002710085.1 of Fidelibacterota bacterium. Next base: position 266 of record PAOX01000019.1, on the reverse strand, counting down.
TATTTTACTTATTAATAATGATGTTGAATTTGAGTTAACTTTAATTGAAAAATTGGTTAAAGCACAGCACAATAATACTTGTAGCTTAGTTGTCCCAAAGATGATGTATTTTGATAATCCTGAGCATATTTGGTATGCAGGCAGTTGGTTTATCAAAAATAAAGCATACCTGCCTATACATAGAGGCATGAAAGATGTAGATCAGGGACAGTATGATGAAATTGTTGAGGTAGAGTATGCTCCTACATGTTGTTTATTAGTTAAGA
>PAOX01000018.1 GCA_002710085.1 Fidelibacterota bacterium | reverse complement strand
ATTTAGGTTATGATGTTTCTGAAATGATGGGCTGGGAAGATTGCAAACTTGTTCCTTGGTTCGGTATGGAAAGCTACGACTTAAATGATTTAGATGACGCTGATGCTAAAACTCATACAAAAATGGGTCTAACATGGTGGCCAACTGATCAGGTTTCATGGAAAGTAGATTATGATATGTCTGATGATAATGACTCTAAGAAAAATACATTAAGTCTTGGTGTTGGATATATGTTCTAAAAAATTACAACAAAAAATAAGATTGAAATCTTTCTATAAAAACATAAACATATTATTTCTCTCTTGATTTTGTCTTATTTACTACTTGTTGTATACACAGGCCTGAATTTTAAATAATTCAGGCCTGTTACTTTAAAGGGCCATAATTATGAAAAAAATATTCTTATTCAGTATAATGCTTATTACTCTTGTATTCTCAAGTGAAATAAAAGATAAATCCGTTGAGACAATCAAATCATTCTATCAAAAAGAAATTAAATTAGAAAATAAAAAATTTTCTATTCCTAAAAAGTTAAAAAAAACAATTCAAAATAAAGTAAAACAAAAATTTTATAGAGATCAAATATATTATTGGATTATTGATATAGATGATAAAAAACATTATGCATTATTAGATAATACTATTGGTAAAACAATGCCTATTACATTCTTAGTCATGTTTAATGAAAATCAAGAAGTTATCCATTCATCAATCATTAAATATAGAGAAGGCTATGGCGGCGAAATTAGTGGAAGACATTGGCTTGATCAATTCCTTGGAATGAAAAACGATTCTCTCTTTAAATTTGAAAAAGAAATAGATGGAATAACCGGTGCAACTATATCTGTAAAAAGTTTTACTAAAGGAATTAGTAAATTATCATTATTATTACCTTATGTTATAGATAGTAATAAAAAATAATATGCTAGATTCTAAACTACCAGAACTTGAAAAAAACACAAAAAGTATTATCCTGAGTTATCTAATTGTTTTAGGCATTGGAATGACTTTTGGTCTATCATATGTTTACTTAACATCAGAAATGAATCCCTCAGGTATGGCAGAAAGATATCTAGGAAATAATGACGAATGGGAGCCTAAATTAGCAAAAACTTTAATGGATCTAGTATCACATGCACATGATCATATTACAATGTTTTCAATTGTATTTTTATCACTTTCACTAATATTTAATCAAACTTCTACTATAAATGGATCTTGGAAAAGGTTTTTAATAATTGAACCTTTTTTTTCCATATTAATTACATTCACAGGTTTCTTTGCACTTAGATATATATCATCTAATTTTGCATATATCATTATGCTATCTTCTGGGTTAATGTATATAGCTTTCTATGTAATGTTATTTGTATGTCTATATGAATTAATCTTCATAAAAAATTAATTTCTTGTAGCTCTGCAAATAGTCCCAAAATAAACATCTTTATATGAAAAACTACAGCTAGATAAAAGCTGTTCACCGTATGTATCTAACCAATCCTTATGTAACGCTAAATCAATATGAGTAGGTGGCATAACATTAAAATCAACTGAATAAAAATCATCTATACCGCCAGGTAAGGATATATTACGTGCATAATGAAAATTATCAATTAAATTCATGTGTGGAAGCAAATCAATAAAAGTTTGTAAACCTGTTTTTTGATTAGTAACAGTCGCAGTTATGTGTAAATAAGGCACAAAACCAGCAGCAGGTGTTCCATCTGGTATGTTTTCTTCATCCCAATTTACACGAGCTTCTATATGTACATGAGTTTGGTCTTCATTAAGATGCATTCCCATAGGCATTATATGATCTTTAATTGCTCCCTCAAAAATAAATACAATACCTGGCTCAACCCTTTGTTCGCCTATTACTAATTCTGGATTTGCATATAAAAAATTTAATGTAGCTAAAATGTATAATATTTTTTTCATTTTAGAATTTCCTTTCGTTTATTTTTCTTTAAAATCATCTATAAATATATTTCTATTCAAAAATGAAATTTTCATCATCTAAACAGTCTCTTCTTTTCTTCCAATTTTTTGATATAAATAATTGAGCCCAATCATTGATAATAACCATGTAATAAATTCGATTAGACTTGGATCTCCATTATAGCCAAAAAACCCTTTCAATAAGCCTCCTATAGCTCCTTTATCATGTAATATTGGATAAGAACCATCATCATTTTTTGATGGATTAATATTCCATATTCTTGAAGCCCATTTTTTTGCTTTCTTTTGCTTATCAAGCTCAAATATTTTAGAATCTCCATTCATTCTTGTAGCTATAATTNTATCTTCTTCAATTTTTGTATTACCACCAAAGTATGGTATTACTCCTCCAGATTCTAATTCATGGACTCCATATGTTAACATTCCAGCTGCAACAAAAATTAGAAATACTGANGTTACATTAAAGAATTTTTTTAATGGTATTTTTACACCTTGAATAAAGATTGCATATCCTGCAAAAAGACCTAAAAGAGAACCTATGATAGATGGCATAACAGATATACCATCTTTAATTCCAATAGCATAAAGGAAAAGAATTATTTCAACACCTTCTCTGAANACAGCTACAAAAGCAAGTGTGAAAATACCNTATTTCAAACCAGAAGANAAAGACTCCTCAGCTTTGTTTTTTAAATCTTCTGAAATATTTTTNTTTTGAGCCATCCATATAATCATAGTCGTTAGAACAATAGATGCAACAATCATCACTATGCCTTCAAAAATTTTAGAAGCATTACCTTCAAANCCACCTGCTATAATTTGNAATANTANTGATGCAANTATACTAATAAAAACTGCNGCNCCAACACCGCTCCAAAGCATTTTTATNCTATCTTCATTATTAGATTTTTTAAGNTAAGTATATAAAATNCCTATGATTAANGAAGCNTCTAAAACTTCTCTGAACATTATAATTAATTCTGCCATAATAATAATACCTTTTTTTATTGAGAATGAGTCTCAATTTAAGGAAATAATTAAACTTATTGAAAGAATTTTATTGGATTATTTTATATACTAAAAAAGNNGAGAATACTAATTGCTTTTTAACATTTTTTCTACTTCCATAACATGCAATTCTTCTTGACCAATCATACTTCTTGCATATTCTTCTAAATAAACAGATTTACCCTCTACCAATGATAAAAGATCATAATAAGTTTGAATAGCTTTTTTTTCGTGTTCTAATGTTTCTTTAAGAATCTCTGATATGTCATGTTTAAAAGTTTCATGAATATTATTAATATTCAAAGGTGGNTGNCCNCCAAGACCTGTAATATGNTCTCCNGCTAAATTAGCATGCANNAAAGATTCTGAAGCCTGNGCTTTAAAAAAGTCCACTAATGGTAATCTATTAGCCCCAAATATCATTAAAGAATAATGAGTATATCTAATAACTCCAGATAACTCAAGATCAAAAATCTCAGANAATTTTTCTATTATTTTATTTTTATCCATAATTAAAACCTCTCTTTATAAAACTATTCACTTAAAATAAGATTAACTAGAAATACAACATCAACAACATTTATTTGACCATCTCCATTCATATCAGCTAAGCTATTATTAGATTCACTATTAAGTATTAAATCAATAAGATATATAACATCTAATATATTTAAAATATTGTCTTGATTTACATCACCAACAGTAAAAGTAAATTGCTCTAAAAATTTCCAAATTTCGCTACTTGCATCAATATCCATATTCCCATAAGCGCCTGGCCAATCATGACCACCATTTACAACCTCATAAAGCCAAACTTCATTATTTTGAGCACAATCATAATATCTGTGATTAATTACATAACTGCCATCTGAGAAATCTGTGTTTGGTAAATTAATATCTTCACTTTCTTGACAATCATTAACATCAACCCAATAATCAATAGCATCTAATGTACTTAAATAAGCTCCCCAACCATCATTATTTTCCATATCACCTTCCCAAAGAGTGGTATTATCATTAGTACCATGGATTTCTAAAACAGGTACCGGCACTCCATCACATGAATCATAAATTGATTCCATCATTGAGCCTGCCACAGGTGCTATTGCACTAAAAATGTCATGAGCTTGACATGCAAGCATATAAGACATATCTCCTCCATTTGACATCCCTGTTGAAAATGTGCTTTGCAAGCTAAGACTATATTCATTTTGAAGGTAAGTCGCTAAAGATGTTAAAAAACCAACATCATCTACAGTTTGATTACCATGAAATGCATAACCAACATTCCAAAAATTATTATTATATTGATCTGAAGTGCCTTGTGGATAACAAACTGCAAAACCATTTTGATCAGCAATTGAATTCATATTAGAATAATTCATTATATTATTTGCACTACTTGTATATCCATGAAGTACAAAAATTAATGGTGAATTTTCAGCTAAATTTTCTGGCTTATAAAAATAATACTGCCTATTAATTCCATCATGTTCAAAATTAGACATTTCAATTACATGACTACAGTAACCAAAATCATCTGAATAATCATCCCCACAATCACCACAATCATAACTGTAATCTTCACATTGAAAATTATANCCCCATTCACCATCATCACACCAACCATCTCCAACCCAAGAATCTACAATTCCATCTCCATTAAAATCTTCACAAAATTCATTATTTACATAACAATCATATCCATAAGTAGCTTCATCATTACAAAACCATGTTCCAACACAATCATACATAAGCATATTATCATTACAATCTTGACTGAATGTGATTGAAAAGAATATTAATATATAAAATAACCTTACTTTAATCACGACTATCCTTTGGAATTAAATCATTTAATAATTGTTCAATATCTTTCTTTGACACAGGTTTATCTTTACCCATTAATACCAAACCCATGAATAAACCTCCTAAAGCTTTAAACAAAACTTCAGGTTTAGATTTAGGAAATTCTCCTAACTTAATCCCCTCTTTTAATAAAGTAGAAATTACCGAATATATTCTCTCTTGATATGGACGCCAATCTTGAGAATCAAAATTAATTTTTTTAGGTGCATTAAATAGAAATTCATATAACCCTGGACGAGATCTAACATTATCTGATATGCATAATAAAATATTGATAAATGTATCTCTAGGACTTTTGTTATCTTCAGATATAACAGGCTCTAAATTATCCCATAAAATTTTCCATCCATTTGTTAAAATTGCAGAAAAAACTTCTTCTTTTGATTTGAAATAATAATATAAGGTAGCTTTACCAAAACCAGATTCTAAAGCAATTTCATCCATAGTAGAGCCCTCAATTCCTTTTAATTTAAAGACTTGAAGAGCTCCATCTAAAATAAGATCTTGCCTTACTTTTCGTTCTTTTAATTTTCTATCCGAAAGATTCATTTAACTATAAAAACATATTAACATATATAGTGTAATATAACATATCATAAGTATAAATAAAAAGCCTCGATGGAAGAGAATACTTACGAGGCCTTTTATTAAATAAGGTTAAATAACCTTATGAGAGAGAATATATTAAATAGTTTTAAATTTTATCGAATCATCATTCGAAATTTAAAACCTAAAGGTNTATTGGANCAAGTTTATTTTTTNAAAAAAATAAAAANACNATAATNNAATGGTGGTGATAGCCAGAATTTGTTTGTTTTGGTATATGATGATGAGCATCATCATTAAAAAAATTATTCAATTGATAAATCAATAAGAAAGAACCAGCAACTACTAAACCCCAATTAATTATTTGGGATATTTTTTTAAAATAATTACCTCGTATTAATGATAATAATGGAAACAGTATAATAAGAACTATAATTTGCCCCAATTCTACACCTACATTGAAAGATAAAATCTGATATATAGATAAATCAATATTTGAGTCTACAGCAACCTCTTGAAGCTTTGTTGATAAACCAAAACCATGTATTAAACCAAAAATAAAAACCATTAAAATTAAATTAGGAGCATTAATAGAAAATATTTTTTTAAACCCACCAAGATTTTCAAAACCTTTATATATTACACTAAAAGCAATCACCGCATCAATTAAATATGCATTAGCAGTAATTCCCCAATAAGTAGCAAAAATCAGTGTAATACAGTGAGCAATAGTAAATGCAGTGATAAATTTAAAAATATCAAAATAATTCGTTAGAAAAAAAAGTACTCCAACTAAAAATAAAATATGATCATAACCTGTAACCATATGCTCTGCTCCAAACCATCCCCAACCAAGAAGAGAAGCATCTGACATAGCGTTAGCAGTAGATTGAGACACACCATGAGCAAATAAGTATGTTACATTAATTAATATTAAAACTATTTTAAAATAAAATTTCATAGTTAAATTTATAGTATAATCTTAATATATAAAATATATGAATTTCATAAAACCAAAAATTATTATTAGTAAATGCTTAGAACAGGATGTATCTAGATTTTTATAAATAAAAAGGGCTACTAATAAAGTAGCCCTTTTTATTTAGATGAAGAGTCATCTAAACCCTTGATTTAAGTTATTAAGGTTACAGCGTTCCTCCTGCTATAAAATAACTCCAAGGCTGTAACCATTACTTAAATACATCGTATTCAATTGATTACCTCCTTTCATGTTTGTTATAAAAAAATATTATTAATCTAAAATTAGATTCAGAATTAAAACAACATCTTGAACATTAACTGAACCATCTGAATTTAAATCAGCATTACTATCATATTGATTTGATAAAACAAAATTAACTGCTAAAATTACATCTTGAACATTAATCAATGTGTCTCCATTAATATCTCCAGGTAATTGTTGCTCGCAATTTAAAGTTGTTTGAAAATCAGAAGCTGTATCTGGTATTTCAATCAACGCTTCACATATTTCAACATCACCCATCAAATGATATTGAGCCCATTGCAATGCTTTTTCTCTAGGTTCTGTTTCATAAGCTGCTCCGTGTCCACCTCCAGCTACCTCAAATAACATTTTGACTGTTGTCTCAGGTGTATTGTCATAAATATCTTGTCCAAGCAACCCATCATAACTAGGAAGCTCATTTAATTCAAATTGACCAGCTACAATAAATGTTGGAATATCATGATCTAACATCTCAGGGACTAAACATATACAATAACCACCATCTATAGGACATAAATCACAGTCCTCTAAAATAATAGTAGGATTCAAAGCAATACCAGCCTTAATAGAGCTCACATTTGGATGATCTAAAGTTAGAGCAATCTGAGATGCTCCACCACCCATTGAGTATCCAGATACAATGAAACTATCTGAGTCAATCATACCATATAATGGAGAAGCCATTCTTTCATTTTCTTGTTTAATTGTTGTAATAGCATCAATTAAACCCTCAGCTCTTCCAATATGCCATTCATTGATTTCATCATTTGGCCCTATAATCATAGCAGTAAAGCCATATGAGGCAAAATATTCAGCCCAGTCAGCCATTGAAGTACTTCCACCACCATAGCCTGGAGTAAAAATGATAGATTTAAATGGAGGCTCAGCATCAATTGGATAATATAATCTACCATCTAAATAATCTGGTCCATTTCTTAAACCATCTGATTCAGTGATAATTTGATAATCATATGGACCATCAGCTTCACCACCACCGCCACCACCGCCAATTTCTTGACACTGACTAGTTTCTTCATTCCACTCACAATAATAAGACCAATAGAGACAATCAGCCTGATTCAACTCATAACATTCTGCATAAATAAAATTATATAAAATAAAAATTAGTATAGACGTATATTTCATATATGACACTCCCTTTAAGTGCAATAACTTAGTAATACTATTAAAACTTAATAACCGTTTTTACAATTATTTACAAATCTTTAAACAATCAATCAAATACCTTGTCATCAATCCCTTTATTAATAATATAATTTTTATAATTAACTGTGATTGTACCTTCAACAATAGAGTCATTTGACATCAAAGATGCATCTTGACCAATGATGTTGCTAGCATCTTTATTAAGCCAATTAAATAATTTTTTATCCTTAATATAATATTTAACGATTGATTGATTAGGCATATAGTAACTATCCTTATAAAATTGATAAAAATTATTTATTTGAAATAATTTTAATGTATCTAATTTTGTTGTTACATTTTTAATAACCCAATTTAAAGTGTCAATCTTAACTTCTACTGTTGGATTAAATGTCAATCTTGAATATTCATTTGGCATCTCTAATTTGAGGCTATCTACAATTAAATCGCCTACAATAATAATATCATGAATATTAGATTCATCTTTAAAATTTGATACTTTTAAATTTTTTAAATTATCAAAATTATCATTTGGTGAGGTAAACAAACCTGTTTTAGGTAAAATACCAAAACCTTTTGCTTTGACTTTAATCTTATTAGGCTTTTTATAAAAAACTTTATATTTCTTTTTAGGCATTCTAAATGCTGGAATTTCAAGCCTAATTGTCATATCAACTTTATAGTCGTTTATTGAATTAAATTGCTCATTAGTTTTACTAATACAATAGTCTTCAAATCTTTCATTCATTGAAAAACATAAACTGAAAAATAGTAATGCAAAAATTAATCTTAAAAAAATCATTCTAAAATATCCCTATATGTAAAATTATAATATGCCATGATGATAAAAATAAAAGACCACGAAAAACATACTAAAAAACAATCAATAAAAATATCATATGGAATTGGATCATGAAATGCTAATAAAAATATATCAATATACCCTGTAAATAAATATGGATCTATTAACTCAAAAATATCAATTGGAATAAATGAGATAGCTGAACCTATAAAAACAATACTAATTGTAGATATAATAGGAGTAACACTATTTTTTGAAAAAGATGAAAAGAATAAACATAAAGAAGAAACCGTAACCATAACAAAATTATAGAAAATAAACCCTAAAAAGAATCTCCATAAAACATCATCTTCAGATAATAATAATATACCTTTATGAAAAACAATTAATTCACCATCACCAAGAATAAGATTAGAAATAAACAAACTATAAAAGAAAAAATAAAACATCATTAAAGTAGTATAAAGAAACACAACTAACAATTTTGAAATAAAAACATCTCTTCTGAGAATTGAACGAGTTAGATATATTCTAAATGTACCCTTTGAATATTCTCCAGAAATAATTTCAGAAGGAATAATCGTAGATAAAAAAGGCATATGTGTAATTAAAATAGCAATAATTAAATATGCTGATAAGTAACCATTAATAATTGATCCAATAAATATGAAAGAATCCTGCATCTGACCATAAATTTTTGTTTCAAGTGAGACTGCTCCATAATCAATCGCATAAACAACAGCTGGAATTAGTAATGTAATCAAAATAAAACTGATATAAGTCCTTCTTTTGAAAAGAGCTTTAATTAATTCATTATAAAAAAGATTTATCATATTAAAAATATTCTATAAGGTTAGATTCTTTACTTATTTTATAAATTTCTAAACCATCCAATAATTCACTTATACTATTTATTGTATGCTCCGTTTTTGTTTCAATTAAAATATTATTATTAAATGTATTTATAAATTCAAAAGATTTACTTTCTTTGATTTTAGATATTGCCAACTGAGGATTATTAACAGTAATAATCCATTTTTTGCTATTTAGTAATTGAGTGTCAAGGGAAACAGAATTAGAACAAACGCCATTTTTAAAAACGGTAAAATCAGTACAAATTTCTTCCACATCTTTTAAATTATGTGTACTTAAACATATAGTTTTACCTTCTTCTTTTAAATTCTTAATTAATTTAATCATATCATCAATTCCATTAGGGTCTAAACCATTATTAGGTTCATCTAAAATCAAAATTTTAGGGTTATGAAGAAGAGCTTGAGCTATACCTAGTCTTTGTTTCATGCCATAGGAATAATCACTTACCTTATCCTGTGATCTATTTGATAGCTCAACTAAATCGAGAACATAATCAATACGCTCAAAATTTACATTCGAAATTCTAGCTAAGATTTCTAAATTTTTTCTAGCAGACAAATACTCATAAAAAGTTGGAGATTCAATTAAATATCCAAATTCACTTCTTAATATCATATCATTTTTCAGTAAACACTTATTATCATAATATATTTGACCAGACCAATTATGAATTAATCCTGGTAATATTTTCATAAATGTTGACTTACCACTTCCATTTGCTCCTAGAATTCCAAAAATAGAATTTTCAGGGATTGAAAATGATATGTTTTTTAAAGCTTCAACAGTATCATAACTTTTTGATATATTTTTAAATTCAAGAATCATTAATCTAAAATAAAGTTTACTAATTGTATAACATCAAGTACATTCAATTCACCATTTAAATCAATATCACATCTCAAATACAAACAATACAAATTATTTGAATATAAAATTTGATTTACTAATGAAATAATATCTAAAACATTAATTTGATTATCTAAATTAACATCTCCAAATACTGAATCTTTACAAATTGCAAATTCAGTAACAACAGCTCTATGATCTGAAGGCCATGGATCACAATCATAAATATATGAATCTATAGGATAGAGTTTATTACTTGAGCCGTGCTTAAAATATATCATATCTATTCTATCATGCACATCCCAACTGTCAAAATTATTTTTCGGATAACCTGGTGACCAAGTCAAACCAATATCATCAAAAATTGACGGGTTTACTAATCTATAAGAATCATAAAAATTATTATTTAAAAGGAATTCAGAAACTGGCCATTCTATTGAAAATCCAAAATTTTGATTTATATTATTTAAACCCCAATCTAATTTTGAAGGAGTATTATGATCTCCAACATAAATGACAGGCAACTGCGGATTGTTGGAAGAATTATTAATAATTTGATTATAAATATCTAAATTTTCTAAATATCTAGTAGATAATTCATTTTGGATTACCTCATCAATTGAAACTCCTTCATATAAATCATAAGGACCGTAAGGATAAGCAGATAAATGCGAAGAGACAAATTTAAAAGTGTCTATATCTGAAAAAATTATATCGGCTCCAATTCCATATAAATTATAATCATATATGTTAGCAATAGGAAATCTAGATATAATTGAAATGTTGGATTGTGAAGGTGTTGAATATAATTGCTCATATCCATCAAAATTATTAAGCAAGGATTTAATCTCAATAATTGATAATGAATCTGTTTCTTGAAAACCTATCACATCTATATTTAGAGTAGCTATAATCTCAGATACACGCTCTAATCCACCATTGCCATATTGAGCGCTATACCAAGTATTAAATGTCATCACATTAAAGGTGTCATCAAATGCATAATCATTGGTATCCATACAGCTATCAGTAATAGAAAATGAATATGAAAAAATTAATTCATAATTATTATCATAAAATAATCTGATTTCATATTCTCCTATTGGTAATGTTATAGGAGAAAAATTGATAGTGCCAGATTCTATGAAATTATAATTATTTTGCTGAGTTCCATCTGTATATAACCAATATAAATATTCTTCATTTGGTGAACCAGATTCAAACACGCCAATCCAATCACTCCCATTACTATCAAGACCACTAAAAGAGACTTCTATATGTTCACCTACGATATAAATATTTTTGTTTGAAGTAATATCAACGTTTGAATATAAAAAACTGAATAATAATATGATATATAACATTTTAATTAACTTTTATTAGAAATATCTTTTTGCCAACAATATAATGCTCCTAAAGCAAGTATTGGATCTAATATTAAAAATGGTAGTGCAAAACCAAGTTCAAGAGTTCCCGTAATAACAATAAAACCTAAAAATAAAGGGACTAATATGAGCCTATCAAAAACAGTAGCTAAACAAATTGATACCTTATGAGTACGAGCACCAAAATAATAAAAATAACCAACTAAAAATAAAGTAAAACCAATTACTTGTAAAAAACCAATTTCTCTTCCCTCAACCATTGGGATTATACCCAATGATGAATGGAGCGTAGGGAAAAAACAAAATGATAAACCAATTAGCATATATAAAAATGAATTAATTTCTATGTATTTAATTAAAGTTGTTTTTTTATCTGATCCTCTTAAAAACCATTGATGAAAAAATTTATACATTTAATACTTAACTATTTGATTTAGAATTAATGATAATTGTAAGTATTAACTTGATAATTAATCCATAAAAAATTGTTATAAGAGCAATAGAAAGCGATTGAGTAAATCTTGGCATGAAATATTCTGAATCATAATCTGACCCTAACAATATCATGATAAAACCTATTAAAAATCCTATCCATGCAACAGGCATAATAATTTTTTCCATTAATTTTAAGCCATTTAAATCTAAACGAAATTGACCGGTAGCAGCTACTACACAAAAATAAGATATTACACCAACAACTATGAAACTTTCTAAATTCCAAAAATTTATATTTGACAAACCATAGCTCATGCCAGCTAAAAGTGTTGACATGTATAGTAAAAATATCGCTAACACACCACTTATTAATCTTGTTATCATAAGTCTTTCCTTTTTTTTAATTAATTAATTTAAAATGATATTTATAAGATTTACTACATCTAAAACATTGATCGTACCATCTTGATTTAAATCTGCTTCAGATATATAGTTATCATCTAAAATAATATTAACTAACAAAATTACATCTAAAACATTAATATTAGAATCATCATTTAAATCTCCATTTAAAGTATTTTGAACATTATCTATTTTAAGAAAACCAAATTGACCATTGTCAATTGCAATAATAGCTCCCCCATCATCAGTTAAATCAATATCTTCTCCTGCCCAGTCATAATTCTGATTAGAAACATCAAGCGAAGAAAATGTAGTTTGCCAATCAATATCACCATATTCATTAAATTTGATTAAGTAAGCATTCCAAACATCAGAACAATCATTACCATTACATTCTGAATATGCATATTCATCACCTGTACCAGCAATTGTTACACACCCACCATCATTTGTCGCTTTAATTCCCCAAGCCTCATCATGAATATATTGTGGGTCAAATCCTCTTGGATTACCTACTTTTCTTTCCCAAATCATATTTCCATCATTATCAAGCTTCATAGTATAAGTGTCCCAATTATCTGTACCTGATAAGGTATGTCCTGCTAAAAAAATATCACCATTAGGATTAATATCCATACCAAAACAGTGATCGTAATTATTTCCTCCATATGATTGATGCCAAATAATATCTCCATTTAAAGACATTTTAATAACTTTAAAATCCAGAGCTTCTTCGGTTAAGCCGGATATTATTAAAGTATTATCAAAGTATTGTATTCTATAAGCCTGAGAAATGTATTGATTTAAATTTATGCTATTAATTTGATTTCCATCATAATCAAGAAACATCATAAAGCCCTGGCCTTCTGCATAGAAAGTATTATTAGGATCTTGAGCATTTCTATATCCTACTGCAACAATTCCATTTGGTGTCCAAGCTGCATGCTCAAATGCATCCGTACCACCATTATTAAATGTTTGACTAAAAATAGTTGAGCCTGTTTGTTTATCTAATTTGATTAAAGCGCTATTCCTAGCTAAAGAACCACATATCAAATAACCATCATCTAATTCAATTGCACTATTACCTAAATTATGTCCCCCGTTGTTAATTTCTCTTTCCCAAAGCATTTGCCCATCAGTATCTGTTTTTATAACTAAAATTTTTGAACTAGGAAGAAAATTTGTTTCTCCAATTTGTAAAAATCCTCCATCATTACACTGAATTATATAGTGCCCATGAGATTCTTCACCAGATCCATTATAATCAACAAACCAATCAATCTCTGGTTGAGTCATCAAAAATACCGGAAAAAAACATATTAACAATCTAATCATTTTATCCACGCTTAAATCCTTTCGCTTAATATTATATTCAATAATAAAATAATATCCTGAATATTTAACCCTTCATCAAAATTCATATCACCATTTTCATCATAAATTTCTTCTAAAATAAAATCAATAATTATTATTAAATCAGAAATATTTAAAATACCATCTCCACTAATATCACCGATTGGATCTTGCTCATTTAACCACTCATTATATAAATCTTGAAGTAAATCAATAGGCTCTTGACTATTACTCGTATTATTAATATTTAAATCTAATAAGAAATTATCGGTTTCATCAAATGGTTCAGCAACACGTATAAATGCTGATAAAGAAGATGTATCATTATTTAAACATCTACTATCTGCGCCAGGTATATTAGCACCCTGAAGTGCTGCCATTAATTTATCTGAAAGAGTTCCAATAGTATTATTAAAATTATTCTCTATATTTATTAAAATTTGTTCATTAAGAAGTATATTACCTTGAATCGCATAATTAGTACCTAATATATGGTTCTTATAATCAATACAATTTTCTCCTGTATATGCTGCTGATCTACCTCCTTGATATATATCAACAATACCATATTGCCTAATTGTTGGATTATTATTAACATCATTTTCTATTAGATAGTTAATAATTTCATCTGGAGATAAACCAGAATCCATTAAATTTGATGCCATTATTTGATTATAACCACTCCAGTATGATTGTGTATGAATAGCTCCAACTCCAGGGTGTATATCACTTATAATAATCGATCCTCCAATACATGAAGCACCTGCACTTCCAACTTGACCATTATTTAAATCAACTGCTACGATAGAAAATGTAGAATATATCAATCCAAAAAATAATAAGAACATATATTTAAAGAATAATGTCATATCTAAATCTACTTCAAAATTAATTAGTCAATCAATTTAATATATTCTAATTATTTTGTAAATTTAGTTAAATAAAATAAACTGATATTATCATGAATAGATTAATTACATTTATTAAAACTAGCCTTCAAGAAATAAATCCATGGAAGAATATAAAAACGCTTCACACTAACGTGAGAGGTGATATTTTAGCAGGTATTACTGTGGCTATTATTGCATTACCTATGGCTCTTGCGTTTGGAGATCTTGCATTTGGAGATCTTGTGCCTGGTGTGGGTCCAATTGCAGGTATTTGGGGCGCAATAATCGGTGGGATTATAGGTGGTCTATTCGGTGGTTGTATGGTAGGAGTAAGTGGGCCTACCTCACCTAAAGCAATTCAAATTGCAGGTGTTATGCTGATATTTACTCAAATGTCTAACATAACTAATAAAGAAGAAATATTGGGTGCTGCATTTACTATGATTTTTCTTAGTGGCTTAATTTTAGTCATTATTTCTATGTTAAAAATCTCTCGTTTTATTCATTATACTCCTTATCCTGTTATAGGAGGTTTTATGTGTGGTATTGGAGTTATTGTAATTTTTACTCAAATCAATGCTTTTTTAGGCCTAAATAGTCAAGAAAATTTTAAAGAACATCTTTATAACACAGATATTAATGCTTTATATGTCTCTGTATCATCACTATTGATATTATTTTTATGGGAGCCACTTAAAAGTAAAGTTGAATTATTATCAAAAATCCCTGCACCTTTAATAGCTTTAATTATAGGCAGTAGTATTGCTCATTTTATGAATTTAGATATAGCAAGAATATCTGGAGAAGGTATGAATAATACAGAACAAAATATCTTTAACTTTTATATGCCAAATTTAAATCAATTATTTGATTTGATAGGACCAGCATTTTCTTTAGCAGCACTAGCTGTTTTAGACAGCCTATTAAGTTGTAAGGTAGCAGATAATATAACAGGAACACGTCATAGTAGTGATAGAGAAACGTTTGGACAGGGAATGGCAAATATGACAGCTGGATTATTAGGTGGAGTAACAACTGCGACAGCTACTATGCGTACTGTGGGCAATATTAAATTTGGAGCAAAAACACCTTTAGCATCTATTGTGCATGGGTTAACATTACTTGCTATTTTATTAGGCTTAGGTCCATTAATTGGACAAATACCTATGGCTTGTTTAGCGGCAATCTTAATCAAAGTAGGAATTGATATTATGGACTATCGTATTATTTCCATATTAAAGAATCTACCTATTGCAGATTTATTGATTTTTATCGTTGTACTATTTTTTACAGCATATTTTCCAAGTAAGTTGACTATGGCGGTTGGAGTTGGAATTTTGCTTGCAATATCTATCTCATTAAAACAAATAATGTTAATTTGGAAAACAAAATATATAAATAAAATTATTCCTTTAGCAGAATCAGATTTTAAATTAAAGAATCACAATGAAAAAGTACTTACAAAAGTGTCAGCTAATGTATTGGAGTTAAACGGTCCTTTGTTTTTTGGGTCAATTGAATCAATATTAGATATCTATGCTAATTCTACCAAACATGATATACTGATTATCAATATGAATAATGTTACTATGATAGACTTATCTGGAAGTTACGCTTTAGAAGATTTGATAAAAGGAGCTCAAGCTAAAGGAATTAAAATTTTGGTTTCAAACATAAAACCTAATATTAAAAAAGTGCTTGAAAAATTAAATTTTAGCACAAATATTGGAAAAGATTGTTATAACGAATCTATTATTTCCACTTTGTAACAAATTGATTTATATCAATATCAGGAATATCTTTAGGCTCACCAATTGGAGTTCCTACATATAAATATCCTAAAATTTTTTGATTCTTATTAAGATTAAAGTATTCTCCAATCTTATCATTTAATGATAAAATACCTGTCCGCCAAATTGCACCATAATTTAAAGCATTAAGAGCCAATAATATATTTTGAGTAGCACTAGCAGTAGAGAGCATTTGCTCTATATCTGGCACTTTAGGATGTTCTTTTATGTTAGTAATAAGCACAATAACCATTGGAGCTCTATAAGGAGCATTTTTATACTTTTGAATAGTTAAATCATTAAGATCTTCTTTGGTACCCTTTAGATATTTAACAAATATCTGAGATAATTTATCAAGACCTTTTCCTGTTACTTCTATGAATTCTGATGGTCTAAGCCATGCATGGTCTGGAGCTCTTAAAGCTGCTTTGTAAACCAATTCCATTTGTTCTGAATTGGGGTATGGAAGCTCTAATTTTTTATGGGAATTTCTACCTAATATATTTTCAATTGCATCCACTGAAAATTATATTATAAGGATATTTTAGTTTTTTTTGATTTAAACTTTGTGTAAATCTTATGAAGAACATAAAACCACACAGCATTAATTAATGGTTCAATTATAGCATCAATAGTTGCAAGCTCTAAAGATGCACCTGTTATCATTGTGACACATAAAACTGCAATTATAAAATGTCCTAGAGTATATATAATAGTTAAAATTAAACTATCACTCATCTTTGTTCTTATTGTATTAATTATTGTCATTTTATCCTTTAATTATTAGTATAACTAACTTATTAATTATATTTTAAATATAAGAATCTAAAAACTGTTCGCAATGAGTTAATTTAATTAAATTTTCCAATCACTGTTTTACAGCCTTTAACCCTCATACCCTTTTTAACTTGAATTTTAAAATTATCAGGCACAATAATCTCAACTCTAGAACCAAATTTTATAAACCCTAAATTACCACCTCTTATTACATTTGTATCTATATTCATAAGGTTAACTATACGTCTAGCTACAAATCCAGCTATCTGCTTAATTTTAAACATATTATTATTATCATTAAATATTATTGAAGTATGTTCGTTATTTTCAGAAGATTTATCCATGAAAGCCCAAGAAAATTTTCCTGGATTATAGTTAGAACTAATAACTTTTGAATTTAATGGAACCCATTGCCTATGAACGTCTAATATTGATAAAAAAATAGCAATTTTTACTGATTTTCCAATTTCTTTGTCATCATAATTTTCAATAGCTACTATTTTACCATCAGCGGGTGATAAAAAATCTTTAGAATCATTAATTACTTTCCTAGCTGGATCTCTAAAGAAAAACATAACACAAAAAAATATGAAAAAACTAAAATATATTATTGATGGATAATCAAAATATGCAGCAAAATTACACAAAATTACAGCTAATAAGAATGTAACAAATATTATTTTATAACCTTCAGGTGCTATTCGAATCAGATTTTTCATATGTATAATTTAAACTGTTTTATTTTTTCTTCTATATAAAAATAAAATAATAATACATAAAATATTAGATAACCATATATATGGACTTGACCAAGGAATTCCATCAAACTTATAATCTAATATGGGCCAAAAAATTGGCGTTGGGAAAAAAGCTGCTGAGTGAGTAAAAACATCTAATAAAATATGAAATGGCCACGCAAGCATTGGAAAGAATAAATCCTTATTTATAAAATACATAATCGAAAGAAACATCAAGGCTATAACTAAACTATGAGAAAAGTCATATAAATTAAATACCCAATAAGGTATTTCATCTAACGAGGGCTTACCAAATTTATAATTAGCTGGATTTGTGAAAATATTAAAAATAAAAAAAACACCAAAAGATGATAGATCAGGAAAAGCTCCAAATAAAATTGAATACCATCTATATTTCCTATATCCAAATAAACCTTTTCCCCATAATGCATGACTTAAAGTATCCATAAATAAAACTTAATTAAAAATTTCCAGAATCCAATTTACAAGAACACTTATATCTAAAATATTAACTCCACCATCATTATTTAAATCTCCAAGCATATATTCACATGACCCATCATCAACATTTGCATTTTCATCGTAATTAAGCGCATTCTCATAAGTACATCCAAAATATATAAAAGGAGAATACTGGCATGAATCATCATCTCCATCTCCTAATAAATCAGCAATAGGATTATAATTTAATGCAATTGGATCTACACAACTTGAACCAGACATACAATGATCACCCATCCAATAACAACCATCATTATTCATACAATCTAACTGATTATCATAATCCATACAATTATCATTAGCTTCCATACAATGATCACCCATCCACATACAGCCCTCAACATTCATGCAATCTAATTGATTATCCATATCATCACATAAATCACAATCAATAAATTGACAGGAACCATCATCATAAATAGCTCCCAAATCATAGTTACAGGCATCTGAATCTGTACATCCATACATAGAATCAATTAACTGAGGAATATAATTATATTGAAATGAATATAAATTTGGCATATCAAACTTATATCTCAAAACCATATTATGATCTAAAAAAGCATATGCTGAATAAGTATTACCAGCAAACATATTCCATATATAGTAATCCGGGTCAGTATCTAATATAAGTGGATTATTTCCATAATCACCTAATTCAGAATATAAATCAGCCCATTCACTACATGAATATAAATCATTTTCATTAGAACTATAATCAAGACTGATAATAAATTCTAGCCTATCATCTTCATCTATAAACTCAATTAACTCATCCATCAAACTGATGTATTCGTAACATGCGGGTCACCAAGTAGCATTCATACTAATAATACTAATTTTATATTCATCATTAACATTACCATTAAAATCAGAAAACGAAAAGTTATCACCTATCTCATAATTTCCAGACCCATTACAAACAGGAAATAAAATATTTTGATCTGAAATAGATAGAGTATCACCTGTTTCATAAATAGATCGTTCAAATATAGATTTTTCTGAAATACAATTTTGATTTTGTGATACTAAAAGTGAAAAAAAAATGATAAATAACATGATTATGTTAAATAATAATATTTAATAAAATAGAAATATCTTGAATATTTAATCCGCCATCAGAATTCATATCACCACTTTCATTATAAATCTCAGAAAGAATGAAATCTACTATAATAATTAAATCATTAATATTTAAGATACTATCACCATTTAAATCGCCTAAAATAGATTGATCATAGTGTTCTTCTAATATACCCAATATATAATTCTTTTGAGCATTACCCAAACTGAGTAAATTAATATGATCAATATAATTTCCATGATAATCTAAAATAACCAAATAATGATCTAATCCATAAGGAGAAAACTGCTCTCTAATTGGTAATTCAGGATATTCATCCATTACAAGAGGCAAATCTGAATTGGCACAAAAATTATCATTAAAATCGCTTATATTTTCTTGACCAACTGCTATAATGACAATATTATCATATCCATAATCACTTTTTAATTCATCTTGAAACTCAGACAACTGCCTGAATGTATTCGTTCAGCCCGCTCAGCCTTGAGTAGAAAAATAGTGTAATGTAATATGATTTGTATAAGAAGGTAACCAAACATCTTCTCTATAAGTAGGAGATGTATTATTAAAATCTTGTAATGAATATTCGTAATTTGCTAAAACGAAAATTGGCATTAAAAATATAAGTATATATTTATTCATCTTGATTTAATATAAAGAATATTGGACTAAAAAAATATCAATTTCATCAGATAGCTTCTATAATCTCATCAGCATTACATATATTTAAATTATAACTAACTAAATGATCTTTTTTGAGCCAACTTAATAAGTAATCTTTATTTAAAATATCATTACTATCTACACCCATTTCAATTAATGCTTGAGCATTACATTTTTGCTCATATTGATTACCAATTGGAATAACATATAATTTCTTTTTTAAATATAATACTTCTGCAGGTAATTCAAACCCTGCTCCACATATAACACCTTTACAATTTAAAATTGCATTAAAAAAAACGTCATCACCAGTTGGAATAATTTCACAATTTTCAATAGCATATTGTTTGTTTGCTTGAGAATCAAAAACTTTAAATTTATAATCTTGTAATTGTGATAATACACTAACAATATACTCTGAGCTATAGTTCCATAAATAAACTACATAATAATTATTTATTTGAGGACTTGCATTAATAATTTTATCTCTTAAAAGTGGGCCATAAATATTTGAATCATAATTTTTAAAATGAAATCCCATATAACGGTCACATGGACTATACCATTTGATAAAAAACTCAGCTAATCTATCTACATTTTTAGGCCTTGGACTTTTTTTAGAAAATAATGATGATTGATGAGATAATTGTAAAGATGGCTTACCTTTTATTTTGCTTGCCCAAGCAGAAATAGGTTCAAAATCAGATATAATTAAATCATACTGATTAATATTCAATCGAAATAAATCAATAATAAAACGAAATAAATTATTTCCAAATAAAGATTTTAAATAACTAACTCTACCATTCTTGTTTATAATAAAAGTAAAACCTTTAAAATTATATTTTATATTTAGATTAGAATCTATAATATTATTTTTACCACTAATCAATATATCTACATCATACTTTTTCCTTAAATAAGGAATAAGCTGTCTAGCTCTAGTTATATGACCTGAACCAGTTCCATTTAATGCATAAAGTATTTTTTTTGATGACATCATAATAATCCAAAATTATATAGCAAATCTACAGAACAAAAAAGCCTCTATAAAGAGGCTTTTTGTCATTACTATTATTTAATAAAAACTATCTCATTAGTACCATTCTATTAGATAAGATACCTTTTTTAGTATTCAATTGATAAATATAAATCCCTGAAGATAATTGCTTTCCATACATATCCTTAGCATTCCATTGAACACTATAATTACCTACTGAATAAAAACCATTTATAAGATTGCCTACTTCTTTACCAGCTATATCATATACTTTTAAAGAAATTTGACCAGGTTCATCTAATGAAAAATTAATTGTAGTTTGCGGATTAAATGGGTTTGGATAATTTTTTAACAGGCTATATTCTAAATCTATTTCATTATCTAAAGCTCCGCCGTCACCATCTTTTGATTGACAAGAATCATTTACCCATTCACAATTTTCAGAATACTCACATTCTAATGAACTTTCTATATCTTCACAAGGCCATTCTTCCTCATCATCACCTTCTTCGTCATCATCCCAATTACCATAGCATCCATCGTTATCACCCCATTCACAACCTGCTTCTAGACAATCTTCTTCATTATCTAAAAACCTGCACTCATCTTCCCAATCTTCTTCATCCCATTCACCTTCAATACAACCAGCATTTTCTGACCATTCACACCATTCAGTACGATCACAATCTTCTTGATTATCTATCTCAGAACATTCAGCAAAAATAAAAGATACCATTGATATGATTATTAGTTTTAAATATAATTTCATTTTTTTCCTTTATAAAATTGTTTGTTAATTTAAGTTAAATATTATTATTTAATTGCATTAAAAGCTGTTTTTAATAATTTATCAACCTTATCTGCTAATAAAAAAACATCTTTATTATCTGTCACCTCTAAAAGACTTTGCGCGTTAGGAAATACAACTTTAGTGGTTTGATTCTCATTATCAATCACTAATACATTACAAGGCATTAACACACCAATTAATTTTTCATAGCCTAATGCTTCATGTGCCAATTCAGGATTACATGCTCCTAAAATTTTATAATTTTTATAATCTAAATCTAATTTCATTTTGAAAGCTTCTTTCATATTGATTTCAGTTAACACTCCAAATCCGACCTCAAACAAAGCATCTTTAACTTTATTTTCAGCATCTTTGAAATTAGAATTTATATCTTTTGAATATGAATATCTCATACCATAATCTAAATATAAAAAAGCCTCTAATAAAAGAGGCTTTTTTAAATCAAAAATTGAGGAAATAAGAGAACCTATAGCCCTCAATCAGGATAAGTAATGTGACTATTTAGGGATTACGTTTGTTGCGCAAGGCCCTTTTTCACTAGATCCTTCTGTGAATTCAACTTTTTGTCCATCTTTTAAAGTTTTGAATCCATCCATTTGTATTTCACTCATGTGTACAAAAAGATCTTTATCACTACCTTCAGGTTCTATAAAACCAAAACCTTTTTGGTCATTAAACCACTTTACTGTACCTTGTTTTACTTCACTCATTATATATTTTCCTTAATTTATATTATTAAAAGTGTGCAAACCTACGATGTTTAATTATATATACCAAGAGAAAGAAAAAAATAAGTTTTATCTTTAAAAACATCATTTGATGTTTTTTTACTGATTATTTATTATTTATTCCTTTACCAAACATCACCATCATCTACAATCATCCATAAATAACAACAAGCAATTGTTCTATAAGGCTGCCATGGTAAACTGATTTCTTTCATAAAGCTTTCAGAAGGCAATTCTTTTAAATTGTATAAGTCTTTAAAGGCTTTTTTAATCCCTAAATCACCAATAGGTAGAATATCAGTTTTACACAACGTAAACATCATAAACATATCAATTGTCCATTGACCTATTCCTTTAATAGCAATTAATTGTCTATAAATTTCTTGATCAGAATCAGTTTTAAATTGAATTTTATTACCTTTTTCTATAAAAAAATTAGATAGATGATTTATATAATCTATTTTTTGTTTAGATAAACCAATACCTTTTAAATCAGATTTTGTAATATCTAAGTATTGATTAGGATTTGGAATTTTATCTTTAAATAAGGATAAAAATCTAGTATAAATGATTTTAGCCACTTTACCACTTAATTGTTGATAAATAATTGATTTAGATAATGCATCAAAATAGTTTTCATTAGGTGAAAATTTTGGAATAGGATATTTATTTATTAAAATTTTTAGTTTTTGGTCTTTTTTTAAATGTACAATTGATTGATTTATTAATGTTTGTTTCATTTAAAAAAACCTTTAATAATTATTTAAAATTATATTTACTAACTGAATAACATCAAGTATATTTAAAATATCGTCCTGATTAATATCTCCATTTTGTAAATATTCATTATCAAGAATAATATCAATTAATTGGACTACATCTAAAATATTTAAACCACCATCTCCATTTATATCTCCAATAGTAGTATTTATTTTTTTATAAATCCATGCCCTATTTGTTGATATAAAACCATTAGGATCAAACCCTCCAAAATAAATAGAATTTTCACCAGGAAATGGTGATTCTACATAACATCGGGTTGCAACTAATGGAGGATCATTAAATGAAATATGTCCATTGATTTCTTTTAAACTATATTCAGCATCATTGTTTCTGATTGCATATAATGCACCATTATAATATCCATTCCATGTTGGATAGTTTCCTCCTTGAATAGTAGCTTCAAATCCAATAAAATGAACATATTCATCTTCTACGTTATCATAAATTTTATAAAATTCATTGTAGGCTCCCAATAAATAGTTTACGGATGTTCCTGGAAGATATTCTTCTACTAGTAAAGAAAGTTTTGTTTCATATACCCTGTTAAAATTGCCATTATTTATTGGGTCTAATCTAAATATAGTTCCCTTAGACTGGCTATCTGGACACCACATAAGTATTAATGAATCATCATTATTATGCTTTATTGTAGTTAAACCACGAATACCACCTACAGCAGGATTAATATTAGAATTTAAATCACTAAAATCATGAATTATGTTATAACTAGGATTGGGCCCATCAATTCTTTTATATATTTTATTTCCAGATGAAAAATAAAGTTCATTATTTGCCACAACAATACCAAGCGGTCTTATATCTATATCATCAAATTCTGGAATGGGACTCCACTGAATTTTGTGATTTAAATCTTGATTATATTTACCTACAAATATCCCTTTTGTACCTACGGTTGTAAATAACATCTCTATACCTGTTATTTGATCAGTATAAATTTGCATATCTCTAATAGAATAACTTTCATTTCCAGTTGGTTGGTTGCCTTCATAAATTTCACTTATATTCCAACTATTATTATCATCATCCCTTATAAATGAGCTTGCTATTACAGGTCCAAATATATAATTGGAAGAAAAAGCAGCAGCTATTAATAAAGTATCAGGATCTGTTAGATGATTACCCAACATATCTTTTGTAAATATAACTTGTTTTAAAATCTCTGGTCTTAAATAATAGGATTCTAAATCTAAATCGCCAAACCAATCTTCATTTGGACTGTTAAGTGATATAATCTGAGACCAACCTATACTAGAATTACTTCCAC
>PAOX01000017.1 GCA_002710085.1 Fidelibacterota bacterium | reverse complement strand
TTATCAATATGGGTTTTATAAGGACGTTCAATCAGATAGTAATAATGGGGTTGATTTTGATGAAACGCTTGGTTATACATCTATTTTAAGTAAAAATTTTGATATTACTCTTGGTAAGTTTAAATCAAGTTTAGGTCCATCAGTTTATTCAAATTTAGCTCTTTCGCATACTATGCCAGCATTTAATCAATTTAGAGTTAAATATAGTTATGGTAATAAATTTATCTTTACTTTTATCATTGGAGATTTGCAATCTAATTTAATTGATTCATCATATGTATATGAGGATGAAATATTTAAAAATAAATATCCTCTTATGCAAAGACGTATATTTAATCATAGAGTAGATTTTAATATTACAAAAAATTTAAGAGTTGGTTTTTATGAACAAATTATTGGCTTAGCTAATAATAGTGGTTCACTTTCTTATATAAATCCTTTTCAGTTTTATTGGTCAACGCAACATCAAAATAATGATTTAGATAATCTTCAAATGGGTTTTGATTTTGATTTTTTATTTAATAAAACTAGGTTGTACGGTGCTTTATTGATAGATGAATGGGCCCCATATGATACTTTTAATAGCGACGCTCATAATTGGTTTGCTAAACAAATTGGTTTTTCTAGAATCTTTCAAATAGAAAAAAATAAAACAACAATTAATGGTATTTTAAAATTTGAATACTCATCAGCAGAACCACAAGTTTACACTCATAAATTTGATATTAATATTCCTGCCCATCATAATTATCCAATTGGTCTATGGTCAGGTGGAGACTCTATTGACAAGAGATTATCTTGTGTTTTATTTGTAATGGATTCTAATCAAGAAGAAAAAATGGTTGTAGATTTTGCATATCAAAACACAAAATTTGGTCAACCTTTATATCAGGAAGATATATCATTATTATCATCTAATGATGTAAAAGTAAGGGATTTATTATATTGTCAAATTAAAAAAACATTATTTTATAATATAGACTACTATTTTAAGGTTGGTTATTATAAAACAGTAAATTTATATTCAGAAGATAATTTTTTAGATATTTCAATGTCTTTATTATATAATATTCAAAAGTAATTAGGTTTATGTACTCAATAAAATTTATAAGAGATAATAAAAATTTAGTCAAAGATAGTCTTTTAAAGAAAAATTCTGATGTTAATTTAGATAAAATATTAGAGATTGACTTTAAAAGAAGGACTCTTATTCAAGAGGTGGAGACTCTTAAAGCAGATAGAAATTCTGTTAATCAAGATATTTCATTAAGAAAGAAAGAAAAGAAAGATTGTGACAGTCTTATTAATGATATGAAAAATATTTCTGTTAGAATTAAAGCTTTAGATAATGATTTGAATGAATTTAATAAGTCACTTAATCAAAAGCTTATGTATTTACCTAATTTAGTTCATACAAGTGTGCCTGAAGGTAGTTCTGAAAATGAAAATAAAGTGATTAAAGAATGGGGAGAAAAACCTTCTTTTGATTTTAAAGTTTTAAGTCATTTAGAATTGTGTGAATCTCTTAATTTAGTAGATTTTAAAAGGGCTGCTAAAATATCTGGTAGTGCGTTTCCTCTATATTTAGATCAAGGAGCCAAACTAGAAAGGTCTCTAATTAATTATATGTTAAATACACATATTGATAATCATGGGTACAAAGAGATTTTTCCTCCTTTTTTAGTTACAAGTAACTCACCTTTAACTACTGGGAACTTACCTAAATTTAAAGAAGATATGTACTATATTGAAAATGATGACTTATATTGTATTCCAACAGCTGAAGTTCCAATTACAAATTTTTATTCTAATGAAGTATTAAGTGAAGATGAATTACCACAAAAATTTGTTGCTTATAGCGCTTGTTTTCGTAGGGAAGCAGGTAGCTACGGTAAAGAAACAAAAGGGTTGCATAGATTACATCAATTTAATAAAGTAGAGCTTGTTAAATTTTGTAATCCAGAAGATTCATATTCTGAGTTGGAAAATTTATTATTAGATGCAGAAAAAATTCTTCAAGAATTAAATTTACATTATCGTGTAATTGAGTTGTGCGCTGGAGACTTATCCTTTTCTGCTGCAAAATGTTACGATATAGAAGTATGGTCTCCATTTGAGGAAAAATATTTAGAAGTTTCAAGCTGTAGTAATTTTGAATCCTTTCAGGCTCAAAGAGGAAATATAAAATATAGAAACAAATCAAATGGTAAATTAGATTTTATGCATACATTAAATGGTTCTGGATTGGCTACACCTAGATTAATGATAGCTTTACTTGAAACTTACCAAACAAAAGATGGGTGTGTTTCTGTACCTGAACCAATTTCTTCATATTTTGGCAAAGATATTATTGATTGATGTTTGTAGTAATTTTTTTATTTAATCTTTTAATATTTAGTCAAGAAGTAGATTCTACAATTATGACTATCAATAGTCAAAGCATTTTAAATGATTCTATTAGTTTTAAAATTGATTCTACTTCCAATGATTTTATTAAAATAAAAAATAACATACCTGTTGACGATTCTCTATTAACTAAATCTAGCAATTTTCAATCCATTGAATTGAATGATATTTTTTATGAGCAATTAATTGAATCAAAATTAACTTTTGTCGATGCAATAACATATGATATTTCATTAGACACAACTGAAGCAGCAGTTCAATTTCATTCACTATTTGCTTCTTTTGAATTTTTAGATTCGCTTAGTTTGGATGATGAATATAAAAGAATAGAATATAATATGATTTTAAATGCTAGTATTGATTATTATCAAAATAAATCTGTCACCATTAATAAATTAGAATCTCCTTTATCAATGGCTCTATTTAAAGAAAAATTAGAAGCTTATTTTTATAAACAACAATTAGAAGATGTTGAGTTCGTTGATGAGACTGTTGAATTTATTGATGGTCATATACCTATTACATTCAATAGTAAAGTATATAGGAATGTTAAATATTTTAGCAGTAATGGTGCTAAAAAAGGTGTTCAATTATGGCTTAATCGTATAAGTAAGTTTAAAAAAATAATACTTCCAATTCTTGAGGAGGAGGGGGTACCTCCTGAAATATTTTATNTAGCTGTTATTGAGAGTGGTTTNAATCCTATTGCTTTATCATATGCNCAAGCATTAGGTCCTTGGCAATTTATATCTTCTACAGGAAAAATGTATGGTTTAGAAAAGAATTGGTTTATTGATGAAAGGCGAGATTTTNTAAAGTCTACTTACGCTGCTGCAAGATANCTTAAAGATTTAAAAAAAATATTTGATAANGTTAATCCTGATGATTTAAATGGTGAAAATTGGTATTTGGCATTCGCTGCATATAATTGTGGGGCAAGTAGAGTATTAAAAGAAATAAAGAGATCAAATTCAACTAATTTTTGGGATTTAAATAGACTTCCAGGTCAAACTAGAAATTATGTTCCTAAAATTTTAGCTATTTTTTTAATTAATAAAAATCCTGAAAAATATGGATTTACTATTAATAGTGAACCTGATATGGATTGGATTACTAAAGATATTGATAAACAAGTTAGTTTTAATCAAATATCTGAAATAACAAATATTAGCCCTAAAATATTACAAGCGTATAATCCAGAGATTAAAAGAGGAATTATTCAACCTCAAGGTAAAAATAAGTTTTATGAATTAAGGTTACCTAAAAATTATAATTATAATAACTTTGATTCTTTNTATAGCTTATTAAATGAGCAATCAGCTAAGAGTTTACTTATTGTTGAGCACATAGTAAAAAAAGGTGAGAATCTAGGAAGGATATCTTCTAAATATAAAGTGAAAATTCAAGATATAACTTCAATGAATAATATTAGTGCAAAAAAATATTTACAGATTGGACAAAGATTGCAAATTCCAACTCAAGGTTATGATGAGTATATTAAATCTCTTATAAGTTCCTCTAATACTACCAAGGTTTATCATACAGTACGAAGTGGAGATACGTTAAGTGAAATTGCATCTAGATACAGAACTTCAATAAAAAAAATAAAAAAATGGAATGGTATCAGAGAAAGTGATAATCTTATTTATGTAGGAAAAAAATTAATTATACATACATCAGTAAAGAATTTTGAAAAAATAAATAACAATTCTATTAAAACAGTCAATTATAAGGTAAAATACGGGGATTCTTTAAGTAAGATTTCATATAAATTTGGCGTAAGAGTTAGTGATGTTAAGAAATGGAATNGGNTAAAGAATGATTTAATAAAGGTTGGGCAAGTTTTAATTATTAAAACAAAATATTAAATTTTATTGGAAAATTGATTAGAATATATAGATATTTGCTATCTTTTATTAAAATAAATTAAAGGATTAAATATGACAAAAGCAGACATTGTTAATGANGTTTCTGCTGCTACAGGTTTAACTAAAGTTGAAACAGAGGCAGTTTTAGAAGGTATAATTTCTTCTATAGGTTCTTCATTNAAGCAAAATAAAAGAGTAGATATAAGAGGTTTTGGAAGCTTTATTGTTAAGAAGAGAAAAGCGAGAGAGGCTAGAAATCCTGCAACAAATGAAACAGTTTCTCTTAAGGAGCGTTTTGTTCCGACATTTAAAGTGTCAAAAATTTTAAAAAAAGAAGTTAACCAATCACTTTTAAGAGGATTTTAAGGAGAAAAGCTAATGCCTTGTGGTAAAAAAAGAAAAAAACAAAAAATGAATACCCACAAAAGAAAAAAACGGTTAAGAGCTAATAGACATAAGAAAAAATAGTTTTCAGTTAATTGGTTTTGTTTAAAGAAAGCCTACTATGACAAATCAATATATCTTTACTGTATCTGAAATAAATAATCAAATTAACACTCTAGTTGAGTCTAACTTTTCTAACATTATTGTGAAAGGTGAAATTTCTCAATTAACAAAACATCCTAATGGTCATATGTATTTTAATATCAAGGATGAATCTGCAACTTTACCTTGCGCAATGTTCTATTATGANAAAAAATTAGCTAATTTCATTCCAAAGATTGGGGATAAAGTTCTTGTAGAGGGAAAATCTTCATTTTGGGTCAAAGGTGGTTCGTTGAAGCTTATTGCAAATAATATTTCTTTAGCTGGNCAAGGTGACTTATGGGCAAAATTTGAAGCTTTAAAAAAGGATTTATTAAAAAAAGGTTTATTTGATCCGCAGAATAAAAAAGAATTACCTAAATACCCTAAAAAAATCGGTTTAATTACTTCTATATCAGGATCCGTAATTAAAGATATATTTGATGTTATTAGAAGAAATAGTCCTTACCTTGAAGTGCTTGTTCGTGATTGTAGAATGCAAGGAGATGGAGCTGTTTCTGATTTAATGGAAGCAATCGATGATTTTCATATGTCTAACATTAATGTTGATGCTATTATTATAGCTCGTGGAGGTGGTTCTTTAGAAGATTTATGGTGTTTTAATAGTGAAAAGTTAGCTTATAAAATTTATGAATCAAGCATACCAATTGTATCAGCCATTGGTCATGAAACAGATATTACTATTTCAGATTTAGTATCAGATAAAAGAGCAGGTACTCCATCTATTGCAGCTGAAATTATTGCTCCNTCTATAAATGAATGTCTTCAAAATATTGATTTTTATTATGATTCAATTAGTTCATTTATTAGTAATAAAATTGAAAAATCGATTATACGGCTAGAAGGTATGAAAAAAAGACATGGGTTGCACAAAGGAAAATATGTATTGTCTAATCATTATGATAAATTGTCTAGAATGAATTCATTGCTATCAGATTTTAGGCTAAGAAAACAAATTAATATTAAAAATGAAAAATTAATTATTTTGAATAAAAATATTTCCAATAGAGTTAAAATGACCTTAAAGTCAAAAGTAGAGAGAATGAGTCATATTGAAGCTTATTCCAAGTCTTTAAATCCAAATAATGTTTTAAAAAGAGGGTATTCAGTTTTATACAATAAAAAAGGTGATTTGGTTACAAGTATAGAAAATGTTAATATGCAAGATGAATTAGATGTTAAATTGTATAATGGACAATTAAAAGTAGAAGTTTTAAAAACTATAAAGAAAGAGAGTTAATTATGTCTGAAAACATAGATAAGTTAACCTTTGAGCAAGGAATTAAGAAATTAGAAAACATTCTTTCCAAATTAGAAAGTGAAGATACTCCTTTAGATCAAATGATAAGTTTGTATGAAGAAGCAAATCGATTAACTGTTATATGTAAAAAAAAGTTAGATGATGCAGATCAGAGGATGGCTAAATTAGTTAAGAATGAAAATGGNGAATTATCAGAAGAAGTATAGTATGAAATTAAAAAAAATCACTTGTACTGGAAATTTTAGAAAAGAAAAATTTTTCAAAATAGTTGATATAATATCTAATTATTTTGATGNTNCTCATTTAAGTCGAGACTTTAAACTTATGCTTACAAATGAGTTTGAAACACAAAATCANTCAGTTAAAGTNCATAAAAATATTNATATTGATACTTTCGATAACTGTATTGAAGGTAGTGATTTAATATTTAGTATCGGNGGTGATGGAACTATTTTATCAACAGTTAGAAAGTTATCAAAAAAAACTGTACCTATACTAGGGATTCATATTGGTAATTTAGGTTTTTTAGCTCAATCTACGGAGTCTACATTAATTGATGCGTTAGATTGCATAATGAATAATGATTATACAATTCAAGATAANATNCTTTTAAAAGTAAAGATTGAAGGTGATTTGCATAATACGTATTATGCGTTTAATGANGCTGTTATAGATCATGGTAACTCTGGAAGAATATTAAGAACTAGNGTTTATAATAATAATGATCATATTAATGATTATGAAGGTGATGGTATAATTATATGCACGGCTACAGGTTCAACTGGCTATTCTTTATCCTCAGGAGGACCTATTGTACATTCTGATCTAGATGTAATGACCATCACGCCTATTTCGTCTCATAGCTTATCAGCAAGACCAATCGTGCTATCATCTAACTCTAATATTAAAGTTAAATTTTCAAATAATTTTACTGATGCTGCATTAACAATTGATGGTCAATCTAGAATTGATTTAGTTGAAAAAAACATTATTTCTATTAGTAAGGCAAATTTCAATGCAAAGCTAGTTGAACTCCCTTTTTATAATTACATGACTACTTTGAAAGAAAAACTTCATTGGTCTGGTAACAGNAGATAAATTTATTTAAATTCTGTTCATGAATTTATTTAAAAATGTATTATATTAGATNCATGATTTTAAATAATTTTTTTTTATCTATCATCCCTAAATCACATAATTAACGCATGACTAAAAAACCTATTTATGATGAAAGTTCAATTCAGTCTCTCGATTGGAAAGAGCATATAAGGCAACGTCCTGGTATGTATATAGGTAAGTTGGGTACTGGGCGATCTTCTGATGATGGAATCTATGTCTTATTAAAAGAAATAATTGATAATAGTATTGATGANTATGTAATGGGTTATGGTAAAAAAATCAATATTAAAATTAAAGATCAGATTGTTACGATTAGAGATTATGGTAGGGGTATACCATTAGGTAAAGTTTTGGAATGTGTATCACAGATTAATACAGGTGGTAAATATGATTCTGAAGCGTTTAAAAAATCAATTGGTTTAAACGGGGTAGGAACNAAAGCTGTNAATGCTTTGTCTGAATCATTTAATGTATTTTCCATAAGAGAGGGNNAGAAAAAGGAAGTTGACTTTTCAAGGGGAGAAGTATTAAATGATGCTAANATTGTTTCTGATTCCGCTGTAAANGGGACTGAAATCAAGTTCAAACCTGATTCNAAAATTTTTGGAGAATATAGGTTTCGTGATAATTATGTTGAAGAACGAATTCATGATTATGTGTATTTAAATTCAGGTTTATCTATTTTTTATAATGGTAAGAAATTTTATTCTGAAAATGGGTTAAAAGATCATCTTCAATCGAAAATTAATCAGGATAAAATCCGTTATCCTATTATACATTTAAAAAATGATGATATTGAAATAGCTTTAACTCATAGTAATCAGTATGGAGAAGAATATTATACTTTTGTGAATGGTCAAAACACAGTCCAAGGAGGTACTCATTTATCTGCTTTTAAAGAAGCTTTCACTAAAACCGTAAGAGATTTTTATAAAAAAGATTTAGATGTTGCGGATATTAGAAGCGCTATTACAGCTTCTATTAGTGTAAAGGTGCAGAATCCAATTTTTGAATCTCAAACAAAAACTAAATTAGGCTCTTTAGATTTAGGTCCTAAAGGACCAACATTAAGAGTTGCATTTAATGAGTTTTTGAAAACAGAATTAGATAACTATTTACATAAACATCCAGAAACTGCTGAGGCACTTTTACAGAGGATTGTACAATCTGAAAAAGAACGTAAAGAATTAGCTGGGATTAGAAAGATTGCAGCTAAAAGAAGTAAAAAGGCAAATCTTCATAATAAAAAATTAAGAGATTGTAAATCTCACTATAATGATAAAAAAGAATCTTCAAATTCATTGAAATCTACGATATTTATAACAGAGGGAGATTCGGCGAGTGGTTCCATAACAAAAGTTAGAGATGTTTATACTCAGGCAGTATTTAGCTTAAGAGGAAAACCTTTAAACACGTTGGGAATGAAAAAGAAGGTTGTCTATGAAAATGAAGAGTTTAATCTTTTGCAACATGCATTAAACATAGAGAATGGTATAGATGACTTAAGGTATAATAAAGTAGTTATTGCTACTGATGCTGANGTTGATGGTATGCANATTCGATTNTTNTTGATNACTTTCTTTATTCAATTTTTTCCAGAATTAATTAAAAAGGGTCATCTTTATATACTAGAAACTCCGTTATTTAGAGTTAGAAATAAAAAAGAAACTATTTATTGTTATTCAGATGAAGAGATGCATCAAGCAAAAAATCGTTTAGGTAAGGGGCATGAAATAACTAGATTTAAAGGTTTGGGAGAAATCTCTCCTAATGAATTTAAGAATTTTATTGGTGAAAATATCAAATTAGAACCTATAATTATTAATCAAGACAAAGACATTAATGATGCTGTTTCTTATTTTATGGGAAAAAATACACAAGCAAGNCAAGATTTTATAATTAATAATTTAAAACATGAAGAATTAGGTGATAATTCATGAGTGATCAGATGAAATATTTGGATAAGTTTTATGAAGATTGGTTTTTAGATTATGCTTCTTATGTAATTCTTGAAAGAGCTGTTCCTAAACAAGAAGATGGTTTAAAGCCTGTTCAAAGAAGAATATTACATTCTATGTTTGAGATGCATGATAATCGTTTTCATAAAGTTGCAAATATTATAGGGCATTCTATGAAATATCACCCACATGGTGATGCATCTATTGGTGATGCGCTAGTGAATTTAACTCATAGAAGTATGTTAATTGAAACTCAGGGAAATTTTGGGGATATAAGGACGGGAGATAAAGCTGCAGCTCCTAGATATATAGAAGCTAAGTTATCAGATTTTGCTATTGATGTTTCATTTAATAAGCGTTTAACTGAATTTCAAGATTCATATGATGGTAGAAATAGAGAGCCTATTACTTTACCTATGAAATTCCCTTTATTATTATTAAATGGTGTTGAAGGTATTGCTGTTGGTTTGTCAACTAAAATTTTGCCTCATAATTTTAAAGAATTAATCAAAGCGTCAATTGCAATATTGAATAATAAAAATTTTAAGATTGTTCCTGATTTCGATAACGGAGGTTTAATTGATGTTGAAAATTATAAAAGAGGTCAAAAGGGTGGTAAAATTAGAGTTAGAAGCGATATAGAGGTTTCTAGTAAAGATCAAATTATTATCAGAAGTGTACCGTATTCAGTTAATACTGGCTCACTTATTGACTCTATTATTAAAGCAAATGATAATGGTAAAATAAAAATTAAAAACATTGAAGATAATACGGCTGAAGAAGTAGATATTACGATTAATTTACCAAAGGGAATTTCTCCTAATAAAACTATTGATGCTCTTTATTTGTTTACTCAATGTGAAATTTCAATATCTCCAAATTGTTGTGTAATCAAAAATAACAAGCCTGTATTTTCAAATATTAATGATATGCTTATTGATTCTGTTGCTCAAACAAAAGCGTTGCTTAAAATGGAGTTAGAACTAGATAAAGAAGATTTAGAGAAGAAATGGCACCTACTAACTCTTGAGAAGATATTTATTGAAAATAAAATTTATAGATTGATTGAAGGCGCAGCTTCTTGGGATTTAGTTTTAGAAGTAATTAAAAAAGCATTACTACCATTTGCTAAACATTTAAAGCGAGAAGTTACAAATGATGATATCGTTCATTTAACAGATATGAAAATAAAAAAGATATCTAAATATGATATTGATAAAAATCAAGAAAAACTATCAAAACTTGAAAGCGATTTAGATGAAGTGGTTAATAATATTCATCATATTACAGAATATTCAATTAGATTCTTTGAGATAATATTAGATAAATACGGTAAAGGGAAAGATAGAAAAACTAAAATAGAAAAATTTGATACCATCAAAATTAAACAGGCAGCTTTAACAAATAAAAAATTATTTATTAATTATGAGGAAGGTTTTTTTGGTTTTTCACTTAAGGGAAGTGATTTTCTGTGTGAGTGTTCTGAATTTGATGATATTATAGCATTTAGGCAAGATGGTACTTATATAGTAACGAAGGTTGGTGATAAGAAGTTTTTAGGTAAAAATATTATTTATGCGGCTTTATGGAAAAAGAATGATCGTCACATGATATATAATGTAGTATATCTCAATAAAAAAGATGGCAAATCATATATTAAAAGATTTTCAATCGAATCAATTCTAAAAGATAAAGAGTACCCTATATCGAAAAATGTTGAAGAGGCTAAAATATTATACATTACAGGTAACCCCAATAGTGAGTCTGAGACTATTAAAATTAATCTGCATTTTAAATCTGTAGCCAAGAAAAAAGAGTTTGAGTATGATTTTAACAATATTATGATTAAGAGCAGGTTATCTAAGGGTAATATTTTAACTAAGTATCCAATACGGAAAATAGTACAATCTGAATTGGGTAGTTCAACTTTTGGTGGTAAAAAAGTTTGGTTTGAAGAAGATATTGGTAAATTAAATTTTGATGAAAGAGGGCTTTTGTTAGGTCGATTTGAGGTTGATGACAAGGTGTTGATTGTTTACAAAACAGGTGAATATGAAATTGCTTCCTTAGATTTAAATAGGCGTTTTAATTCATCTGATATAGAGATTTTTTCAAAATTTAATAATGATATTATTTCTTGTTTGCATTATATAGGTAATAAAAAATCTTATTATTTAAAAAGATTTAAAATAGAAACAAATCAGGCAGATAGATTATTCTCTTTCATAGATGATTCGAGAGGGTCTAAATTCGTTAAGGCAACCATCAATATAAATCCATCTTTAAATTTTAAGTATAGATTAAAGAATGGTGATAGAAAAGAAAAAGATATAAATATTTCGGAATTTATTGATATAAAAGGATGGAAAGCGTCTGGAAATAAAGTAGCTTCATATTTAAGAATGAGTGGATTTTTATTTTTAGATGGAGAGGTTGAAGAGGTTAAAAAAGAAACTATTAATAACGAAATTAATAGCGATAATTTTGTGGATAATGACACAAAAGATGATATAGATAATGATTTAACATTATTTTGAAAGTGAGAAAGTTAATTGAAAACAATTATTGAACCATTTAGAATTAAATCTGTTGAGCCTATAAAATTAAATACTCGCTCTGATAGAGGGGATATTCTAAACAATGCATATAACAATTTATTTTTAGTAAATGCTAAAGATGTGATTATAGATTTATTAACAGATTCTGGTACGGGCGCTATGAGTAGTCAGCAATGGGCTGGGGTTATGCTTGGTGATGAATCTTATGCTGGTAGTAATAGTTTTATCTTTTTTGAAAAAACAGTTAAAGATTTAATGGGTTTTAAAAATATTATTCCTACTCATCAAGGTAGGGCTGCTGAAAGGATCTTGTTTTCGACTATAGCGAAGAAAGGTGACTATATACCAAGCAATAATCACTTTGATACTACGCGAGCAAATGTGTTAGAAATAGGGGCAAAGCCTGTAGATTTAGTATGTTCTGAATCTTATGATTTTAACAGTTCTTTCTCCTTTAAAGGTAATATGGATATTGAAAAACTGAAAAAATTTATAGTTGATAAAAATCCATCTAATATTCCTTTGATTATGCTTACAATTACAAATAATACTGGTGGAGGTCAGCCAGTTTCTATGGAAAATATTAAAGCTGTTTCATTAGTTGCTAAAGAATATAATATACCATTTTATCTTGATGCTTGTAGATTTGCTGAAAATGCATATTTCATCAAATTAAATGAAGAGGGTTACTCNGATAAAAGTATTAAAGATATTGTTAAAGAGACTTTCTCTTATGCNGACGGATGTACAGTNAGNGCTAAAAAGGACGCTATTGCCAATATTGGCGGATTTTTATGTACTAATGATGATAATTTAGCTAAGAAGAAAAAAGATTTATTAATACTTACTGAAGGTTTCCCTACTTATGGAGGTTTATCTGGAAGAGATTTAGAAGCGGTAGCTTATGGTTTAAAAGAAGTTATTGATGAAGATTATCTTCAGTACAGAATAGAATCGACAAAATATTTAGGTGAAAAATTGAATAAGTTAAATATTCCAATAATTAACCCTCCTGGAGGTCATGCTATATATATAGATGCCCAAAAATTCCTTCCTCACATACCAGTTGAAGAGTTTCCTGGTCAGGCACTAGCATGCGAACTTTATATAGAAGGTGGGATTAGAACTTCCGAAATTGGTAGTTTAATGTTTGGTGGGAAAGGTGAAGANGGTAANCNCTTTTATGCTAATCATGAGTTGGTAAGGCTNGCTATTCCAAGGAGAACGTATACTCAAAGTCATATTGATTATGTTATAGAAGTAATGGAATCAATAAAACATAAGTCTCATAAAATAAAAGGACTTAAAATAATTTATGAAAGTAGAACTTTAAGACACTTCACAGCTAAACTTGAAAGGGTTTGATATGAGTTTGGATATAGAATATCCTAAAATAGATAATGNAATAATAAAAGANCATGGAATAAGTGATNNTGAATATTCTTACATAAAAGANATTTTANGTCGAGAGCCTAATTATGTTGANCTTGGAATATTTTCTGTTATGTGGAGTGAACATTGCTCTTATAAAAGTTCAATTAAGATGTTAAAAACATTNCCTAGATCTGGTGGNAAANTACTAGTTGATGCAGGAGAAGANAATGCAGGTTTAGTTGATTTAGGNGATAATTTAGCAACCGCATTTAAGATTGAATCTCACAATCATCCTTCAGCAGTTGAGCCATACCAAGGTGCGGCTACTGGAGTTGGTGGAATTATGAGGGATATATTTACCATGGGAGCTAGACCTATTGTATCAATGAATTCTCTTAGATTTGGTTCATTATCAAATAGTAGAAATAGATTTTTATTGGAGCATGTTGTTAAAGGTATCGGTGACTACTCTAATTGTCTNGGAATACCAACTCTTGGTGGTGAGGTTGTAATTGAAGATAGTTATGCTGGAAATCCTTTAGTCAATGCCTTTTCTTTAGGTATCGTTGATACTAGATTTACTGCAAGCGCAATAGCNGAGGGAGAAGGTAATCCCGTATTTATAGTTGGAGCAAAAACTGGTAGAGATGGAATTCATGGAGCTACATTTGCTTCTGATGAATTAACCGAAGAGTCAGAGTCTAAAAAGTCAAATGTTCAAGTAGGTGACCCNTTTACAGAAAAATTATTATTAGAAGCAACTTTAGAGATGTGTAAACAGGATTGGTTGGTAGGGGTTCAAGATATGGGGGCAGCAGGTATTACTTGCTCCAGNTCAGAAATGTCAGCAAAAGGTAAGGNCGGAATTAAAATGAATCTTGATAAGGTTCCTTTAAGAGAAGAAGGTATGAATGCTTACGAGATACTGCTTTCAGAGTCTCAGGAAAGAATGCTTGTTGTTATTAAAAAAGGTTATGAAAAAGAGTTAAATGCTATATATGAAAAATGGGATCTTCTTTGTGCTGAAGTTGGAGTAGTTACAAATACTGGAAATTTTGAGGTTTTTGCTAAGAATAAACTGGTTGCTGAAATACCTGTAGATTCTTTGGTTCTAGGAGGNGGTGCTCCGCANTATGATATGCCTTATAAAGANCCTTCTTATTTTAAGGAGGTAAATTCTTTAAATTTAGAAGATATTGCTTTAAATGATAATTTTAACGATAATTTAATCAAGTTATTATCAGCACCAAACATTACAAATAAAAGTTATGTATATAATCAATATGATTCTACTGTTCGAACCAATACTGTGGCTGGTCCAGGCCAAAGTGCTGGTATTGTAAGAATTAAAGATACCGAAAAAGGTTTGGCTGTAAGTACAGATTGTAATGGAAGATATGTTTATTTAGATCCTAAAAAAGGCGGAATGATAGCTGTTGCAGAAGCGGCTAGAAATGTGGTTTGCGCTGGNGGAGANCCTTTAGCAATTACAAATTGTTTAAATTTTGGAAACCCTCAAGATCCAGAAATTTATTGGCAATTTAGAGAGGCTGTACTTGGTATGGGTGAAATGTGTAGAGCTTTAAATACTCCAGTAACTGGAGGTAATGTTAGTTTTTATAATGAAAATACTGAAGGTGCGGTATANCCGAGCCCTGTAATTGGTATGGTAGGNCTATTAGAGGATGTTTCTCATTCNACATCAATCTCATACAAAGANTCAGGNGATTTTATTGTTTGNTTGGGTGCNCTTAATCCAACTTTAGGTGGCTCNGAATATTTAAAAACTATACACAATCAAATTAAAGGTCCTGTACATAATTTTGATATAAAAGCAGAATTAGATGTTCAGNATTTATGTTTACATGGTATTAGNGCTGGTTTAATAAAGTCTGCTCATGATTTATCTGATGGAGGTTTAGCAGTTA
The DNA here is from genome assembly GCA_002710085.1 of Fidelibacterota bacterium. Next base: position 8,921 of record PAOX01000017.1, on the reverse strand, counting down.
ATATCGCAGAGTCTTTACTTTTTTCTAGTGAGACCGTAGGTGCAGAAATTAATTTAACTAGAAAATTACGTTCTGATGANCTGTTATTTGGAGAATGTCAGAGCGTTATTATAATCACTATTNATGAAGAGGATTTACATGCTNTNGTTGAGAAANCTCAAGAGCTAAATNTTTATACTCAAACTATAGGAAAAGTTAATGATTCAGGTAGTCTAAAGATTAATGATTCAATTAATTTAAGTAAAGAGAAATTAAAGGATGCTTACTTTAATTCTCTTGAGAAAATAATGCAGTCTTAATNAGAGTTTTAAAAAAAATCAAGATTACTTTCTTTTATTACATTTAGAGCTTCATCGTGAACNNGGCCGTTTGAAGCAATGATCCTTTNNNCTGATGATGGATACTTAGATCCATCCCAATCAGTTACTTTAGCACCGGACTCTTCTGCAATTATAGCTCCAGCACAAATATCCCATGGTTTTAAATTGAATTCATAAAACACTTCAAATCTTCCCATTGCCACAAAACATAGATCTAAAGCAGCAGCGCCTAGCCTTCTAACTCCTTGAGTTTTTGAGTAGAAGTCTTTAAAAATACTAAAAGAATCATCCCATTTTTTATCTTGTAAATATGGAAAACCTGTAACTATAAGAGATTTACTTAAAGTATTACTTGAAGATACTGAGATATTTTTTTCATTTAGATATGCTCCATTTTTTTTACTAGCATAAAACATTTTATTTGCAGCTGGGTTATAAACTACTCCTAGTACTGTTTTGTTTTTGTATTGTAAACCGATAGAAACTGCAAATATAGGTAAGTTATGTACAAAATTGGTTGTTCCATCAAGAGGGTCTATTACCCACTTAAAATCACTGTTAGATTCTTTTGTATCACTTTCTTCAGCAATTATACTATGGTTTGGGAATTTTTTTTGTATAGAATCAATAATTAATGCTTCTGATTCTATGTCAGCATTTGTAACAAGATCTATTGACGTTGATTTCTTATTAATTAAAGAAATATTGCCAAAATGTTTTGATAATATTTTTCCCGAATCAAACGCTAATTCTTTGGTAAAATTTAAATATTCAGATAAATCTTGCATCTATTTGTAGACTTTAAATTCTCCGTTGTTATATTTTCCCCAATACTCATTTAATTTTTCTTTTAATAGAGGGAGGAGGAATAAACATCCTATAATATTAGGAAATCCACAAGATAGAATCATCATGTCAGAAAAATCAATAACATTACCAAGTGATGCGATAGAACCTAATACTACGCAACTTAAGTACATCGCTTGATAAACTTTGATTGATGAAGATCCAAATAAATATTTCCAACCTTTGTCTCCATAATAGTACCATGAGATCATTGTACTAAATGAAAATAAAAATACTACAATTGATAAAATATAAGGAAACCATGATATAGTTGTTCCAAAAGCAGCAGATGTTAATTCTGCTCCATTAATTCCGCCGCCAACCTTATATAATGGGTTTGCATCTGCGGTAATTAATATTACTGAAGCTGTCATAAAGCAAACAATTATTGTATCAATAAATGGACCAATCATAGCAACGATTCCCTCTCTTACTGGCTCGTCTGTTTTTGCTGCTGAGTGCGCAATAGAGGCTGATCCAACGCCACCTTCATTACTAAAGACAGCACGCTTTACTCCAGTAACTAAGGCTCCTATAAAACCACCATAAGCTGCATCTGGAGCAAATGCTTGGCTAAATATAGAGGAAAGAACAAATGGGAGTTTATCTACATTTGTTAATATTACAAATAGTGATGCTCCTACATAAAGAACTACCATTAATGGGACTATTTTTTCTGTTGTTTCTCCAATTCTTTTGATACCACCCACAATTACCACGCCAACCAAAACAGCTAAAATCATACCATAAAGATAGTCTGGTAGTCCAATTAATTTCCCAAAAAGTTCATAAGACTGATTTGCTTGAAACATATTTCCACCACCAAAGGCTCCACCAATAATAAAGATAGCATAGATAGCAGCTAAAATTTTTCCTAACCCACCAAAGCCTCTTTCGTTTAATCCGTAATTCAAATAATACATAGGCCCACCACTAACAGACCCATCATCATTTATTTTTCTGTATAATTGCCCTAACGTTGCGGAAACAAATTTTGCTGACATGCTAAAAAATGCAATAAAAACCATCCAAAATACAGCTCCAGGACCACCTAAAGATACAGCAACGGCAACTCCTGCAATATTCCCTAGACCAATAGTAGCAGATAGGGCGGAGGTTAGTGCTTGAAAATGACTAATTTGACCTGTGTCTCTAGGATTATCATACTTACCTTTAATAATGTCAATTGAATGTTTAAATCCTCTAATATTGATGAAATTAAAATAAAAGGTAAAAATTAAACCACCCATTAAAAGAACTAAGGTTATTAATGGAAAACCATATATTTCATAAAATAAAACAGGGGCTAAGTTTTCTACTAAAAATCCAAATGCTTCATTTATAGCGTTCATTTATTCTCCTTAAAGTTTTGTTTCTATTACAGTCTTCTTTACAGCCTCTAAAGTATTTTGAAGTTCAGCTTTTTCTTCATCTTTCAATTTAAACTCTAGTATTTTTTCAATACCATCAGATCCGATTACTGTAGGAACACCAATAAAATACCCGTTCACACCAAATTCACCTTCACATAAAGCTGCACAAGGTAAAACTCTTTTTTTGTCTTTAAGGTACGATTCTGCCATCTCTATAGCAGATCCAGCTGGAGCATAGTAAGCTGAACCGTTTCCAAAAAGTTTAACAAGCTCACCACCCCCAAAACGCGTTCTTTCTACTATTGCATCTAAACGTTCTTTAGATATTAATTCTTCAGCAGGGATACCTCCTATAGTTGCTAGTCTGGTTATAGGAACCATAGTGTCTCCATGTCCTCCTAAGACCATACATTGTATATCTTGAGTTGAGTATCCTGTTTCCATCGCAAGAAAAGTTTTAAATCTTGTGCTATCTAAGACTCCAGCCATGCCTATAACTTTATTTTTTGCAAAGCCAGACACTTTATAGAATGAGTATACTATAGCGTCTAATGGGTTAGATAAGACAATAACAAAAGCATTAGGTGCATATTTTTTTACATTATTCGCTACATCTGTTATTATTTTGATATTTATATCAAGAAGGTCCTCTCTATTCATTCCTGGTTTTCTTGGTATTCCAGCAGTAATAATCACAACGTCTGAATCTTTTATATCTTCAGGATTTGAAGAACCAACAATATTACTGTCATAACCGTCTAATGGAGTTAATTGAGATATATCTAAGGCTTTACCTTTGATCATCCCTTCTGCATTTGGTATGTCATAAATTACTACATCACCGAGTTCTTTTTGTGCACACAATAATGCAAGATTTCCACCAATTTGACCACCACCAATTAAACTTATTTTCTTTCTAGACATCTTAACTCCTGTTTTTTATAAAAATGAATATTCATAAAATAAAGTAAAATTTAATAAAATCTTAATTTATATTTAATATATTTACACTAATTAAATTTGATTTAAAAATATGAATACATCTCACATCAAAAAATTAAAAGCTCTTGCGCATCATTTAAAACCATCTGTAAACATTGGTAAGGACGGATTAAGTGATGGGGTGGTACAGTCTATATTGGAAATACTTGAGACTCATGAGTTAATAAAAATTAAATTTCAAAAAAATAAAGATTCAAAAAGCACTATCTCTAATGATATAGTAAGCCAAACAAAAAGTACAAAAATATCCATTATAGGTAATACCTTAATCATATATAAAAGATCCTCAAACCCGAAATATCGTCAGATAAAATTATAAAAAAAGACATAATGTCATACGTATAATGACATAATTGCTTATATTTCTATTAAATTCATTATTGGTATAAGTTTTGCATATTTTTTGGTAGTTATTATTTATTAATTCAAAAAAAGGAGAAAAAAATGAAATTAATAAACTGGAAACCGAATAATGATATATTTGATATNTTTGATAANTTTGATAATTNCTTTAATAGNGTAGTTGATAATAGTTATTCATACCAAAGGCCAAATGTCTTAATTGATGAAAATGAGAAATCTTATTTTCTATCATTAGAAATGCCTGGTATTGATAAGTCTGATATAAATATTACATTAGATGATGGTTTTATAAATATTANTGCAGAAAGAAAATCTAATAAAGATAGNTNNATGTATTCTGAAATCAAGGATTGNNCTTACTTGCGTTCTTTCTGTATTCCAGATGATGCCCAAACAAGNAAAATTAAAGCAAAGTCTGTAAATGGTATGTTAGAGTTAGAGATACCAAAGTTAAAAAAAGTAAAAAAGGATGCTAAAAAAATAGAGATTTTATAATTCAAATACTATTTTATAGTTACCAAAATAAAAAAGGGGCATATTTTGCCCCTTTTTTTATTAAAAGATTTATAAATTTAGATATAAATCAGGTGNTTATTTTGTATTCAAAGCTTAGTAAATATATTATTAATAATTCAATTTTGGTTCTTTCNATAATTNCNTTTATAACCTCTATTTTTTATTATATAGCTTTTATTTCAGAAAATAGATTAAGANTTGATTTTTCACTAGAGCAAATGTTTCCTACTAAAGATATTGATAGGGATCATTATGAGCAATTTAAGAAAGTTTATGGCAGAGAAGATAATGTGATGTTCTTAACCATAACTAATGGTAATGTTTTTTCTGAAACNAATTTATCTATACTTGAACTATTNACTTATGAATTTAAGAATATANACCATATTNATTATGCNTTTAGTTTAGGNAGTCTTTGGGATGATGGTGATGGAAANATNGGTGAAGATTTANCAGTCAGTCAAAGATTAGAAAAAATTAAATCTAGTAATTTGTACTCTGATTTACTGTCGAATGATGAGAGAAGTAGTTTAATTGTTTTAGGTATAGATGAGAATATTTATTCTCATGAAACTAGAAAAGAAATATTAGCTCAGATTGAAGATGTTATTGAGTCATTTAAATTTGATATCGCTTCATTTAGTGGGAATTCTATTTTATTTTCAAATACAAATGTTTTATCTGATTATTCTGTTGGGCCTTATTCTGCATTAGAGTCTATTATTGATGATATATATGAGCATAACAATCAAACAGGGTTTTTAGGTTCTGATCTAAAAATTAAATCAATTAATGATTGTTATGATATTGTTAATACAGGATCTGCTATAGATATTAATTTGACTTTAGAACACATTAACAAACAGTGTGATAACCCTATATTAATTAGTCGTGATTTAAAAACAAGTAAGATTATCTTATTGTCAGATAAAATTATTGATAGAACTCTTAAGCAGGAAGTTGAAAATATAATTGAAGATAATGAATATCATAGGTATTCAAGTTGGCAATGGCATGAAGCTGGTTTGCCTATTTTAAGAACAAGATATGTTGAGCTTGTAGAGTATGAAAGAGGTATTTTTATTCCTATTGCATTTGTGATTGCGGCGATAACATTAATATGGATTTTTAGACAAATAAGGATGCTTATCATTGCGCTTACATCAATTTTAGTTTCATTAATTTGGGTTTCTGCTATCATGTCTTTAGCTAACATTTCAATTAATGTAATTTCTTATTTAACGTTTAATTTATTAATGATTATTGGTGTTTCTGATGCCATTCATTTACTGATGAAATATCATGAAGAAATCAACAAAAATACAGATAAAAAATATGCTCTTGAAAAAGTTATACAAAAAATTGGTTCTGCATTATTTTTAACTAGTTTTACAACAGCAGTTGGTTTTTTATCTTTATCTATTACTAACATTAGAATCCTCCAGGAATTTGGTGTTATTATGGGTGTTGGTATAGGTATTTTATTTATTATAACAATTCTTATTATGCCTATTATGTTATTTTATATTGACATCCCTAAGCATGTACATATTGAAAGATTAATATTAAAAAGAAAGAAAAGTTTATCTTTTCAATCTTTAAGAGCTGTTCAAGATTACCCAAAAGTAATTATAGTTCTTAGTTTTTTTGTTTTAGCTTTATCAGTATACGGATTATTTCAAATTGATTCAAATGTTACTGTTTTAGGAGATTTAAAGCCAAGCAACAAGCTACATAAAGACATTACTTTTGTTGAAGATAACTTTGGCGGCACTTTACCTTTAGAAATAGTTGTTTCTGCAAAAGGGGAAGCATTGTCGGAAGATTTATATCTAAAAAACAATGCAGTAAATACTATAGATGATCCAGAGTTTTATCAAAAAATTAATATTTTTATGAATAGGTTAAGCGAATATAGTAGCATTAAGTCTGTTTCAGGTTATTGGAATATTAATGGAGATATTAATCCTCAACAATCAAAATATACAAACCAAGACAGGACTGAGATTAGAATATCATGTGGCATTGAAAATATTGATTCTAATCAAGCTGATTTACTAAAAAAGAATATTAAAAATGAGTATATTGATATTTTTGANAATAGTAATGGTTTAAAAATAACNGGNAGTACATTNTTNGCTTTAAAAATGAATCGTTANCTAATTAAGAGNTTGNTAAATAGNTTTGTTATTGCATTTATTGTTATTTTTATATCAATGAANATTTTATTTCGTTCATTAAAATTATCATTGGTTTCTATAATTCCAAATGTTATTCCTCTTTTATTTGCAGGCGCTGTAATGGGATTTTTTGGAATTGAGCTTAGACCTGCTACAGCTATGACTTTTTCAATTGCTTTAGGGATTGCTGTTGATGATACAATTCATTTTTTGTCTAGGTTTCGTTCTGAATTTATTTTATCAAAGAGTCATGAAAAAGCTACTACGACTACAATATTAACTACAGGAAGAGCCATAATCGGAACAAGTATTACACTTGGTATGGGTTTTCTTGTTTTATTATTTTCTAACTTTAAACCTAATTTTGAATTCGGAATATTAGCTACGATAATTTTAATGGTCGCTTTAATTTCTTCTTTGGTTTTATTGCCTGCGCTTATTAATATTATTAAGCCTTTGGAAAAATCATATGAATAAAGACAAAATATATAAAGATAAAGATGTATCATTTGATCTTTTGCATAATAAAATAGTTGGTATTATTGGTTATGGAAATCAAGGCCGTGCGCAAGCTTTAAATCTAAAAGATTCAGGAGTAAATGTTGTAATTGGTTTAAGAAAAGAAAGTAGCACTAGAGTTAAGGCTGAAAAAGACGGATTTTCTAATATAATGAGTATTCATCAGTTAGTTAAAAAAAGTGATATAGTATGTTTTATGATTCCAGATGAAGAAATCCCAGAGCTATTTAGAGATATAGAAAAATATATAAATCCTAAACAGGCATTACTTTTTTCTCATGGATATTGTGTGCATTTTAAAAAAATAAATATACCTGAATTTGTAGATGTGATTATGGTTGCACCTAGTGGTGCAGGTAAGATGGTTAGGCAGCAATATATTAATAATAAGGGGGTACCTAATTTAATCGCTATTCATCAAGATTATACTAAGACAGCATTTGAAATAGCTCTTTCATATAGTAAGAATATAGGGGGGACTAAAGTAGGTGCGTTTATTTCAACGTTTGAAGAAGAGACGGTTTCTGATATATTTGGTGAACAAGCTATATTGACAGGAGGTATACCATTTTTAATAAAAAATTCTTTTGATGTGTTAGTTGAAGAAGGTTATAGTCCAATAGTTGCTTGGTTTGTATGTTATTATGAAGTTAAGTCTATTGTTGATTTGTTTCATGAGCATGGTTTTGAGTTTTTGAATAATTCCATAAGTAATTTGGCTGAATATGGAGGGTTGACTAAGGGTGAATTTTTAATTGATGATCAAGTAAAATTAAAAATGAAAGAAATGTTAAAAGAAATCAAAAATGGTAATTTTGTATCCGAATGGGAAAATGAGAAAAATACTGGAAATCTATTATTGGACGATAAGAGAGATAAAATAAAAAAATCTAAAATTGAAGAAATGAATCAAAAAATGCTTAAAATTTTACTTAAAAAATAAATTCATAAAATTTATTTGGAACTAATTACATTTTTGTTATTTAAATAAAATATGATATCATATTTAAAAAGGAGTTTTCAATGAATCGTTTAACCTATATAGCTTTTTTAAGTCTATCTGTATCTTTTTTGTTTTCTGATTATACTGGTGTGAGTGGCAATAAAGATAAAGGTGAGCCTTTTTCTTTTCAAAAAAAACGTAAAGGTGTAGTCAAAAAGGCTAATCAAAACAGTGATTTAAAAGTTGAATTGATGGAATTAGAAGAAGAATTTAAATTAGACTATGATGAAATAAAAGTTCATTATAAAGAAAAAATCTTAGCTTTGAAAAATATGCAAAAATCTGATGTTAAAAGCTTAAAGAGTAATTACAATAACCGTAGAAAGGCTATTTATAAAAAATATGGTGTAAAACCTCCTAAGAAAAGTGAGGGGCATACTATGGAAGGTACTGATGTTTATAAGCCTAAGAAAAAAGAAAGGGTCCATTCTCCGGTTAAAAAATCTATAAAATAGTTTATCTGTTTGCAATAAAAAGCCCTCTAAATAATATTTGTTTCATTTGTTGTCTTCCTTTTCAATATTTTAGAGGGTTTTTTTTATATTTATGCTAATTTATGGTTGAAACATTTATCAATTAAAGGTTCTTATGCAATTTTGGACATTTTTAATTTCAATGATGCCGGTAGGGGAATTACGTTTTTCTATACCATTTGGTATTTTTGCTGGATTACATTGGGCAGAAGCATTTATATATTCTTTTATAGGTAATTCATTAATAGCTTTTATTTTACTGTTTTTGATTAACTATTATAAAATGGAAAATATTCAGAAGTTTTTAAATAGACTTCCTTATATTG
>PAOX01000016.1 GCA_002710085.1 Fidelibacterota bacterium | reverse complement strand
TCGTAAGGAATTGAGAAAATTGTGCTAAATAAAAAAATAGTTAATAAGTAATACATATATATCTCCCTTTAAATAAATTTATCCTATAATATCTTCACCACCATCAATGCGTAGTATATTTCCAGTCATCCAAGAATTATTACTTTTTGATAATAATGCTACATAGTCTGCTATATCTTCTGGTTTTGTTAATCGTCCTGATGGATTATGATTATTAGCATAATCAATCATCTTTTCATTGCCAGGAATCTTTCTTAAAGCTGGTGTGTCTGTTACTCCTGCCTGTATAGCATTTACTGCAATTCCTTCACTAGCAAGCTCAATAGCTAATTGCCTAGATGCAGACTCAAGTGCAGATTTTGCCATTGAAACTGCGCCATAAGAAGGCCATTGTCTGTGTCCTCCTGAGCTAGTCATAGAGAAAATTTGAGCCCCTTTTTGTAATAAATTAGCCTGATATAAATTTTGAGTCCAATATACTAATGAGCTGCCCATAACATTAATAGTCATTTCAATATTTTTAGAATCTAATGAAGGTTCATCATTTTTAGATAGCATTGGCTTTAAAGTACCAAACGCTATAGAATGAATAAAAGTTTTTACCGTTCCTAAATCTTTTAAATTATTAATTACTTCTTGACGTTTTTCATCATTCATCGCATTCATTTTATGAAATTTTACTTCTACATTTTGAGACTTTATATAAGATTCTAATTCATCTATCACTGATTGAGGTTTGCGTAAATAAATACCATAAATATTCATGCCAGATTCTGCTAATTTTTTGGCACACGCTGCACCAATTCCACTAGAAGCTCCTAAGATTAATGCCCATTTTTTCATTTTTTGATAATTCCTTTGTGAACTGAAGTAAAATTATAATAATTAAATAGTAATTCCAAAATAATTACAATTAATAATCTTATGTTGTAATTTATAGTATGTCATTACGCATAGGAATAGTAGGATTACCAAATGTAGGCAAATCAACTTTGTTTAATGCGCTTACTAAATCAGGAATTGAAGCAGAAAATTATCCCTTTTGTACAATTGATCCAAATATTGGTATTGTAGAAGTCCCAGATAAAAGATTAACAGAAATAGATGCGCTTATTAATTCAAAAAAAATTATTAAAACAGCTATTGAGTTTGTAGATATTGCAGGGTTAGTAAAAGGGGCCAGCCAAGGAGAGGGCTTAGGGAATAAATTTCTTTCGAATATTAGAAATGTAGATGCAATTATTCATGTAGTAAGATGTTATGAAAATGAAAATGTCACTCATGTTGAAGGAAATATTGATCCAAAACGAGATATTGAAATTATTGAAACTGAATTAATTTTAAAAGATCTTGAAACCGTTACAAAGCGTATTGAAAAAATTAAACGAGATGTTAAAGCTGGNAGAAAACTAGAAGAAAATAAATTATTAGAAAACTTATTAAATCATCTAAATAATGGTAATAATTTAAATCAACTCGGTATTGAAAATGAATTAATGAAAGAATTAAATCTATTAACAGATAAACCAATATTATTTGTAGTCAATGTGAGTGAAGATGATATTATCCAAACAGAACATACGGAGCAATTAATTAAATTGCATGAATATTTAAATTCAAGAAATGAAAATTATATTAATATCTGCAGCTCTTTAGAACAAGAAATTTCAAATTTAGAAGAAGAAGAGCAAAAAGAATATTTAAAAGAATTTGGAGTGGAAGAGCCCGTATTAAATTCATTAATTAGAAAAGCATATAATATGCTATCTTTACATACATTTTTTACAGCAGGCCCTCAAGAAATAAGAGCATGGACTATTAAATTAAATGATAATGCCTATGATGCAGCAGGAAAAATTCATACTGATTTCCAAAAAGGTTTTATTAAAGCAGAAGTATACCATTTTTCTGATTTAGTAAAATATAAAGATGAGCTGGCTGTTAAAGAGGCTGGACTAATTAAGCAAGAAGGTAAAGAGTATGTTGTTAAAGATGGTGATATTATGTTATTTAAATTTAATGTAACTAGTTAATATGATAATCTTTATTACGTTTTTGGCTTTCCTTAAATAAAATAGATTTTTCTTGTTCTGATAGACCATTCCATCCATNAATTTTTAATTTATCTAAAATATTATCAACATCATTAGTGTTCAAATCATGATTAATATTAGAAGTTTTTCGAATTTTTATAAAAGGAATGTATTGTAAAAAGTGGTGTCCAAATTTTAAGTATATAAAACCAAATAACATACCACCTAAATGCCCCACATGACTGATGTTATCTACTGGGTTTCTAGCTAATTCTTGTGATAGCTCCATGAATATTAAAATTAAAATAGCATATTTAGCCTTCATAGGTATAAACCATAAAAATAATATTTGATTTGGATAAATATAACCATAAGCAAATAAAATAGCCATGATAGCACCACTAGCACCAATCGTGACAGCGTCACTAAAAATATAAATCAATACCCCAGCACCAATACCAGTGATAAAATAATAACTCACAAACTTAAGTGGCCCCCATATGGTTTCTAATCTTTTCCCAAACATCCATAATAAAAACATATTAAAAAATAAATGAGTTAATCCCCCATGTAAAAACATATAAGTAATGGGTTGCCAGGGATAAAAATTTGTACTTGAAATACCAAATAATTGATGAATGCTCCACTGATTATTTGTAATTAAATAAATAAATACATTAATAATAATAAGCAGAAAAACTGGGCTAAATTTGAACTGATTTTTTAAGCCATAAAAATCATTTTTAAACCCTTCACTCTGGTATTGGTAGCGCATTATACTACAATTAATTCTTTGGTAGAATTATTCATTGGAATACAACCGTTTTTCTGAATTAAACAATCATCCTCAATGCGTACTCCTCCCCAATCAGGGATATAAATACCGGGCTCGATAGTAATAACATGATTTTCTTCTAATAAACTTTGATTACTCTTGTGAATACGAGGTAAAGTATGTACTTCTAATCCAATACCATGACCAGTTGAATGAGTAAAAAAATCTCCATAATTTCTATTTTCAATAATGCTTCTACAGGCAAAATCTACATCTGAACACTTTATACCAGATTTAGCGCTGGCAATACCATTTAAATTAGATTCTAAAACAATATCATATATTTCACGATGTTTTGAAGTGGGTTTTCCAACTACAAGTGTTCTAGTCATATCTGCATGATAGCCATTATATAAAGCTCCAAAATCCATAACAATAAAATCACCTTTTATAAATTCACGCTCTGTAGGTCTTGCATGTGGTAAAGCAGATCTAGGGCCACCTGCAATAATTGATTCATAACTATCACCTTCAGCACCATTCATTTTGAATAAATAAGAAATACGGGTAGCAATATACTTCTCTGTAACTCCTTCTTTAATTTCTGGAAGAATTTTAGTAAATACTTCATCTGTAATTTCAATTGCTGTTTTTAGTGAATCAATTTCTGTAGAGTCTTTAACAGCAGCAATATTTTCAACTATAGATTCTGTAGAGACCCAAGAAATATTTGATAAGCTTTTAGATAGTGCTTCATAATACGAGAATGACATATGTTGTGATTCAAATCCAATATTTAAATTATCCTGATTAAATATTTTTTGTTCTTTAATTGCATCAAAATATCCTGAGCTAATAATTGTAATTTTTGAATCATGAACTTGCTCTTGAGATTGCTGTATATATCTACCATCAGTAAAGAAAAAAGATTCATTATTATATATAATTAATAATCCTGCTGAACCAGTAAAACCAGTTAAATATCTAATATTAGTAAGATTTGTAATATAAAAACCATCATAACCAGCTTTAGAAAGTGAGGTATATAATTTATTTAAACGGCTATTAAAAATAGAGCTCATTTGCTAATTAATTGATTAATAGAATCAAGTTCTTTTTTATAAAACTTTGATTCTATTTTTTTTGTTGTATTCAAACCATTTAATACACTAATAGCTTGTTGATAATACTTTTGATTTTTTAAAACCTCATAAAAGGTAATTGATAGAATGTTCTCATTAACGCTAAATGTATCTATTTTAGAATCCTGAGTTTGAACATTTAAATTATCTTGATTATTATTAAGCCATTGATGTGCAAAAANATCNTCNGGAGTGTTATTTAATANAAAATCAATAATTTTTTTTGTTTCTTGTGTGCTTCGATTTAAAAAATCACGTACCTCAATTAATAATTTGGTTGCCTTCATTAAAGTNGGGTCTGNTTTATAAATCTTCTTTAAAANACGTTCAGATTTAACAGCATATCCTTCTATTAATTCAATTTTTGCTAAAATATATTCAGCTTCTAAATTGTTAGATTGATGTTTTAACCCAATTTCACATACTTGTCGAGCACGATCAAAATCATGTTCAGAAAAATATAAATCTGCTAANAAAGGAAAGGTNGGATTTGAAAAGTCTTGTGCAAATTTATGCTCTAATTGTGTTTTACTATATTCTTTTNTAGATGTCATTATGACCTATTCTTGGAAACCCAATCTTCAATATATTGTTTAGACTCTTCTATTGAGGTCCCNGGAGTAAATAACTTTCCTACACCTATTTTNCCTAATTTNTCAATATCTTCTTCAGGAATAATTCCACCACCAGTTACTAATATATCATCTATACCTTCTTCTTTTAATAGCTCTAATACTTTTGTAAAAATTGTCATATGAGCTCCACTTAATATAGATAATGCAATCACATCTGCATCTTCTTGAATTGCAGCATTCACAATCATAGAAGGGCTTTGTCTTANCCCTAAATAAATGACTTCCATCCCAGAATCACGAAATGCTTTAGCAAGTATTTTAATTCCACGATCATGTCCATCTAATCCTGGTTTTGCCATTACTATTCTAATTCGTTTATTCATACATCATATCCTAATAAAATTGTTACTGGTCCATCGTTAATAAAGTCTAATTCCATATGGGCTCCAAATCTACCTTTTTTTACATTAATCTCATAGTTTTTTAATTTTTCAAAAAATATGCGATATAAGTTCTTAGAAAGATCTGGTTCAGCAGCATTAATATAACTTGGTCTGTTTCCTTTTTTAGTATTTGCTAATAATGTAAATTGACTAACTAATAATATTTCACCTTTAATATCTAATAATGATTGATTCATTTTTTGATTATGGTCATTAAAAATCCGCATGTTTACAATTTTTTTTACATAATAATCTAATAAATCTNTTGTATCACCTTTTTCAATGCCAATTAATACTACTAACCCTTTANCAATAGAAGAATAAANTTTTTNCTCTATGATAACTGANGCTTTCGAAGTTCTTTGTATAACAAACTTCATTATGAAATCCACACATTNTTTACACCAATTTTGCTTTGCAACATTTTAACACACTCTAATTCATTAGAAATAAAAATATGATCTGACTGAATTTTATTTACTGTTCCTTTATTATTAACAAGGTGTAATATTAAAGCACATTTCCCTGGAAATTTGGTCGCAATTTCATATAAATCATTTGTAATACCTGAATCNCTTATTTCAAAATCTATTTTAATGTTTACTTTATTAGAAAATTTTGATCGTATATCAGACATATTATAGATTTTTTTTGTAATCACTTTAAATGANTCATCATCATCTTTTTTAGAAGGTTCCCCTTCAATATATATAATGTTATCATTAATTAAAAAATCTCTATACTTAATGTATACATCGCTAAATGTAAATAATTCTACAATTGCGCCATTATAACATTCTAATCTAGCAATACACCATGGGTTGTTTTTTTTATCATATAATACTTTCACATCAAAAATTCTACCTCCAATCTTATAATTAGATTGATTGAAACTTTTATTATTTTGTACACCAAAATTTGTAAAAACTGTCAAATCATCTATATGCCTTTCAAGTGGATTCCCAGATAAATAAAAACCTAATACATCTTTTTCATAATTTAATTTTTCAGTTTCAGACCAATCGTCTATTTGGGGTAATGGCTTTTTAGTATAAGTAGTATTTTGCACTTCACTAGAAAATAGGCTAGATTGAGATGAATTAATATCCTCATTATATTTTTGTCCAAATTTTAATGCATCATTAATAATTTGATATTTTTGTGCCCTATTTCCTTCTAGTTGATCGCATGCGCCGGCTTTAATTAAGCTTTCTAAAACTTTTTTGTTCATTGCTTGAGAGCCTATTTTACATAAATCAAAGATTGTTTTAAATGTACCATTTTTATTTCGATAGGCCACTAATTGTTCAATAGATTTATATCCAACATTTTTAATGCCTGCTAATCCATAAGCAATATTAGCACCATCTATTGCTATAAACTCTGTATTTGAAGTATTAACATCAGGTTCTAANATATTAATTTCTAATGATTTTGAATTTCTTAATAATTTAATAATGCTGTCTGTATTTAATAAATCAGAAGATAAATTCGATGCCATAAATTCTGCAGGATAATGAGTTTTAAGCCATGCGGTCTGGTAGGCAATAACTGAGTATGCTGCGGAATGGCTCTTATTAAATCCATATTCTGCAAACTTAGCTAATAAATCAAATATTTCAATTGCTAAATCTTGTGATAATCCTTTATTCTCAGCACCTTTTATAAAATCAATTTTAAAAGTAGCCATTAAATCTTTCTTCTTTTTACCCATAGCTTTTCTCATTTCATCTGATTGAGCTAAAGTAAAACCACCTATTGCAGAACCAATTTGCATTACTTGTTCTTGGTAAACAATTATTCCATATGTTTCTTTTAGAATAGGTTCTAAATCAGGATGTAAATATTCAATATTTTTATTATTATTTTTTCTAGCAATAAATTCNGGAATATTTGCCATGGGTCCCGGTCTATATAATGAATTCATNGCAATTAAATCCTCAATAGAAGAGGGGTTTAATTTCTTTAAATAATCGCGCATTCCTCGAGATTCAAATTGGAAAATGCCCACAGTATTTCCAGAAGCAAATAATTTATATACGTCTTTATCACATAAATCAATAGTATCAATATTAATTAAAGTAGAATGATTGCGATGAATCATTTTNATTGTTTTATTAATAACAGTTAAATTTCTTAAACCTAAAAAATCCATTTTTAATAGACCCATTTCTTCTAATGAGTTCATTTCAATTTGTGTAGTGATATCATTAGTAGATGGGTTTTTAAATAAAGGAACATATTGCATTAATGGNCCAGGCGCAATTACAATACCAGCAGCATGTGTAGAAGCATGTCGATGCAAACCTTCTAATTTTTTAGAATGCTTGATNAGTGTATTACAAGTATTATCTTGTTTAATTAATTTAGCTAAATCTTTATTTAATTTTTGAGCTTTATCAATAGTCATTTTTAAATCATCAGGAATCATTTTTGCAATTTTATCTACTTCACCGTAACTCATTCCTAATACTCTACCAACATCACGAATTACTGATTTAGCTTTCATGCTACCAAAAGTAATAATCTGAGCAACGGATTTTTCACCATACTGTTTTTTNATATAATTAATTACCTTTTCACGTCCTTCAATACAAAAATCAATATCAATATCAGGCATAGAAATACGATCTGGATTTAAAAATCTTTCAAAAATTAAATTATATTTTAATGGATCTAAATTAGTAATTCCTGTTAAATATGATACTAAGGAACCTACTGCTGAACCTCTACCTACCCCAACTGGAATATCATTATCTTTAGCATATTGTACAAAGTCTTGTGTAATTAAAAAATAGCTGGCAAAGCCCATTTTCGCTATAATATCTAATTCATATTTTAATCTATCAATAATAACATTATCTGATTTATCATATTTTTTTAAGATTGCATTATGACATAATTCATGTAAATATTCATCAGCATTTGAAGAGTTAGATGATTGAGGAATTTCAAATGGAGGTAAAAATAATTCACCCATTTTTATATCTATATTACATTCAGATGCTATCTTTACAGAATTTGCAATTGCATCAGGATAATCTTGAAATAAATCACACATTTCATCTGCTGATTTAATATAATATTCATTAGAGTATGCAATAGGGCGATTAGGGTCATTAATAGTTTGCCCAGATCCAATACATCGGATTATATCACATGATTCTGCATCTTCTTCAAAAGTATAATATGTATCATTTGTTGCAACCAAAGGAATCAATAATTCGTTTGATAATTGATTTAATATATTNAGAGATTCAATCTCTTCCGGAATTCCATGATTTTGAATTTCTAAATAAAAATTTTGCTCAAAAATTTCTTTATANNNCAGTGCTGCTTTGTGNGCATTTTTATAATCACCACCTGAAGCATAATGTGCAATTTCACCATTTAATCCCGCTGATAANGCAATTAATCCATCTTTATATTTAATCAAAGTATCTTGATCAATCATAGGGGTGCCGTGATGTACATTAATATGACTTAATGAAACTAATTTCATTAGATTTAAATACCCTTCATTGTTTTTTGCTAATAATACTAAAGAAAATGAAGAAAGTGTGTTATGTGCTACTTGAATTTCACAGCCAATAATTGGTTTAATATCATTTTTATTAGCATACTTATAAAAATCAATCATTGAAAATAAATTACCTTTTTCAGTCAGGGCAATTGAGTCCATAGATAAGCTTTTTGCTCGATCTACAATAGATTTAATCGATTGAGAAGAATCAAGTAATGAAAAATCTGAATGATTATGTAAATGTATAAATGATTTCATAATAATTAAATAGTTGCTAAATAAATTACTATCACTCCAAAGATAGTAATCAATTTTAAAACTTTAGCAAGATATATGCAATAGGTTGCCGTTTTATTTTTTGAAAATTGATATAAATGATAAATTAAAGGTAATACTATAAATATTAAGAGAGAAATCAAATATTGTATATTATATAAAGTAGTAAAATAGAAAGCAATACTAATTAATACAAAGCTGATAAAAATAATTACCTTAAATGTTGTATGTATTCCAAATTTGACAGGTAAGGTATGAATATTAAATTGTTTGTCTCCCTCTAAATCAGCAATATCTTTAACTAATTCTCTAATTAACATTAATAAAAATGCCAATAAGGCTGGAGGGATAATTAATGCAATATCACCATTTAAATAACTGCTGGTGGTTATAAAAACCATACTTAATATAANTGATACAATTATATTGCCTAAAAGGGCAATCTTCTTAAAAATNGGCGTATAAAAAATGATTAGTGGTAAATTNATAAATAAAATTAAATANCGTGTGAGAGAGTTGAAATTGTAATTAAAAATCATAAACAAAGAAATANATAGTAATACAATAGCATATATAATTGCATGCCAATGNTTCATCAATCCAGATGATAGTGGGCGCTCTAAATTATTAGCNGCATCAATTTGATAATCAAAAATATCATTTAAAATATTTGAAAAACCAACTAAGCATAAAATCACTATTATAAAGGGTATCAANGAATAAGATAAATCATCAATAATCAGNGCAGATAACAAAANGCATATCAATGTTATGAATAAGTTTANAGGTCTTAATATTTTAATAAAATTAATCATTATATTTTTTGAATTAAAATAAATCTAGTCTCACTATTCAAATCATCAAAAAAACTATAAGTATAGTTTGGGTTATGAAAAATATTTTTTAAATCATTTATTTGATGCCTTCCACCAAACTCTAATAACATATGACCTTTTGGATTTAAATGTTTAATACCAAACTCAGAAAAATATTGATAAAAAATTAATCCATTATCATAATCAGTTAATGCATTTAATGGATCATATAATGTGACTTCCTTATCTAATTCTGNTAATTCATTTAATGCAATATANGGTGGATTAGAAATAATTAAATCATATTTCTCGTTNGATTTAAAATGAAAAAAATTTTGGTGTAAAAACTGAATATNTTTACAATGAAACTTTTTAGCATTGTGTTGAGCTAAATCAACTGCATCATAATTAATATCTAAAGATTTAATTTGATGAGATATTTTTTCTAATTCAAGTACAATTGGAATACAGCCTGATCCAGTACCAACCTCTAATACACTATTGGGATAATTAATATTATTTTTAATTATATCAATTAATGATTCAGTTTCTGGCCGAGGGATAAAAACATTTTGTTTAATATTGAAATCATATCCATAAAATGAAACAGAATTTAAGATGTGTTGGAGTGGTTCTTTATTTTTTCTTCTTTTTATTAAATTAAAAAATAAATCATATTTATCAGACTCGAGAAGCGAAGATTTGTTTAATGAAATATATGTTGTGTCTTTATTTAAAACATCCTGCATAATCCATAATACTTCATTTTTATAATTATTTGTTATAGGCCTAAGTAATTTTTGGCCCNNATATAATNCGCTATCAATAGTACTAGANGACATGATNTTTATGAAGAGGCAAGCTTNTTTTTATTATCTTCTACTTTTAAAGTTTGAATTAATTCGGTCAAATCACCATTCATAATTTCAGTTAATTTGTATAAAGTTAAATTAATTCTATGNTCAGTAACTCTTCCTTGAGGAAAATTNTAGGTTCTAATTTTAGCGCTNCTATCACCTGTAGATACCATAGTTTTTCGCACATCAGATCTTTGTTTATTCTGTTCCTCTCTTTGTACATCATATAATCTAGCTCTTAAAACTTTCATAGCNTGATCTTTGTTTTTATGTTGAGANCTTTGATCTTGACAAGTTACTACTAATCCAGAAGGTAAATGAGTAATTCTAATTGCAGACTCTGTTTTATTNACATGTTGTCCGCCNGCTCCNGANGCTCTGTATGTATCTATTTTAATATCAATTTCATTAATTTCAACATCAATAGTTTCTACTTCAGGTAATACCGCTACCGTTGCTGCACTTGTATGTATTCTTCCACTAGATTCAGTTTCTGGCACTCTTTGAACTCGATGCACTCCACTTTCATATTTCATATCTGCATAAACATTAGTGCCTTTTAAAAGAAATATAGCTTCTTTTATCCCGCCACCTTCATTTTCACTGAGATTCATTAATTCTGCTTTCCAATTTTTTTGTTCAGAATATCTTAAATACATACGAAATAAGTTGTCAGCAAATAATGCAGCTTCGCTACCACCTGTTCCAGATCTGATTTCTAAAATAGTATTTTTGTGNTCATCTGGATCTGCTTCAATTAATAGNNCTTTTATTGTATCATCTAATTTTAGTANTTCATTNTTTAATTCTATTTGTTCTTCAATTGCTAGAGCCTTCATTTCAGGGTCTGTTTCTTCTTCAATTAATAAATTAACATCATCTAATTCTTTATTTTTATTTATATATATTTGAGAAATTTCTACTTTTTCTTTTAAACCACTATATTCTTGTGATAATTTTTTGTATAATGCCATATTAGAAATAATATCTTGCTGACTTAGCTGTTCAGCTAAATTATTATACTTATCTATTATCTCTTTTAATTTATCAATCATAATTAAC
>PAOX01000015.1 GCA_002710085.1 Fidelibacterota bacterium | reverse complement strand
TTTAGTTATCATTCTACAATTGAGACTGATTCAAATTTCTGGTTTTCTGTACCTGGTTTACATGACATAGATTCAGATGGTGATTTAGATTTAGTATTGGGTAATATATATGGAGATTTAAGANTATATAAACAGGAAANTTCATTTTCATTTAGTTTAGATGTAAATCAAATTCAGGATATTAGTGTTGGCTATTATTCAGCACCTTATTTTATTGATATTGATTTAGATGATGATAATGATTTAATTTTAGGGGGTCGAGATATTCATAAAGTTTTTTTAAATAATAATAATTTTTTTGAAGAAANTAATGAGATTCAAATTTCATATTCAGGTAAAAATGTTAAATTTTCTGGTGGAAATTTATTTAAATCAGATGAATTTAATATTATTTCTGGTATATCAACCGGTGGTTTGTATTTTTTATCAGAGACACTATGTGATCTAGGAGATTTAAATAAAGACCAAATAATCAATATATCTGATATATTAACTTTGATTAATATTGTTTTTGATTTAGATACTAGCAATTCATATTATATGTGTTCTGGAGATTTAGATAACAATGGTGGTTTAAATATTTTAGATATAACTAATTTAGTAATAAAAATTTTAGATAGGTGATTTTATGAAAATATATTTTATGTTAGTAATTTTATTATTCATGGTGTCTTGTGACCAATCTCAAGATAATGACGATAATGTATCGTGTGATGATTCTACTGTTATTGTTTCTTTGCAAGATTCAGATAATGTGTCTATTGTAAGGGCATCAAATTTAGAAATTGAAGATCAAATAAGTATAAATTTAGTTGATTGTTCAGAAATTTTAAATCAAATGGAATGTGAAATGGNAGGTTGTATGTGGCATGCTATGGATAATGGAATGTCCCATTGTATGACAGACCATAATCACGACCATGATATGGGAGATGGATTTTATCAACCTCATGATATAGCTGTTGATAATGCCAATGGCTATTGGTTTACAACTGCTATGATGGGTACTAAAGTTGCAATGTACTCTGTAGAGGATAATGAGCTTTTAGCTTCTTATAATACTAGTTCAATGCCAGCCTTATTAAGTATTGATGAAGTTAATCGTAAGATATATGTTTCTGGTGGTAATCCATCGATGGGAGAAACTAATAAAATTCTTGAGTTAGAATATAATGAAAATTCATTAGAGCTTGTTGAGGAGTGGGATGTTCAATTTACTTATGCACATGGCATACATTTTGATGATTTTTCAGGTTATGTATTTGCTGTAAGCAAAACGGTTGATTTTATCGCAAAATTTAATCCAAATGAAGCGCAAATACCATTTGTAAATCCAATGATTGCAAGNATGGATTCTACTATTAATGATAATTTTAGTATTGAACCTAGAAGATTATGGCCAATTGAAATTTCTGGAAAATATCCTTATATTTTTATTACATGTAGTGCTGGCGATTGGTCAGCAGGTTCAGAGTATGAAGAAATTCCTGGTCAAATTCAGATGTGGCATATGGAAGATATGAATTTGCTTGCAACTTACGAATTTGATGCATATTCTCGTCCATGGCATATAGAAGTTTCTCCTATTGAAGATAAATTTTATGTTGCTCTTTCGGGTGGTGATGGTGAAAATGGAAGTTCAAATTCAGGTGTCGCTTGCATAGAGTATAGTACTACAGACAATCAATATTCTATGAACCAATCNTGGATTACGACTAGCTCTGAATATGGAACTTTACATGGTATGACTATTCATTCTGATTGTGATGGGAATTATCACGTNTATTCAGCTGGCAGAACTGATGGTACTATATATAAATTTGATGCGCAAACTGGACAAGAATTAGGATATGCTAATTTAGTCTCATCTGGTTCTGTCCGAACAGGAGGTATTGATTCATTTATCCCTCCTTGTAATGCTAATTGTTGTGATTAGTTAATATTAAATTAAGCCATCTCTTTTTAATAAAGCATCAACCTTAGGTTCTCTACCTTTAAANCTTTTATAAAGTTCCATAGGATCTTTTAGATTACCTTTTGAAAGTATATTTTCTCTAAAAGCTATAGCTGTTTCTTTATTGAAAATCCCATTTTCTTTAAATGATTCAAATGCGTCTGCTTCAAGCACTTCAGCCCATTTATATGAATAATATCCTGCAGCATAGCCACCACCAAAAATATGCCCAAAATGGGATGATATAGTTGTATTTTTTACCTTTTCAAATAATGCAGTCTTTTCAAGTGTATTTTTTTCAAATTCTTCTATATCATCTATTGTTTCAGTTTTTGTATGCCAAGCCATATCTATATAGCCTAATGATATTTGTCTTAGATACATATTTGCGGCACCAAAGTTTTTTGAGTCTTTAATTTTCTGTATTAGTTCATCAGGAATATTATCTCCAGTTTCAAAATGATGAGCAAATAGGTTTAAGGCCTCTTTTTCACTAACCCAATTCTCCATAATCTGTGAAGGTAATTCTACAAAATCCCATTTTACATTAGTATTACCAATTGTTGAATATTTACAATCTGATAGTAAACCATGAAGGCAATGACCAAATTCATGAAATACGGTTTCAACTTCACTAAATGTTAGCAATGCAGGTTTATCTTCAGTAGACCTTGTTAGATTTGCAGTAAATTGGACATGAGGTCTTCTTACTTTGCCTTTATAAAGGCCATTATCTTTTATTGAATTCATCCATGCACCACTTCTTTTTGTTGGTCTAGGGTGTAAATCAATATAAATTAATCCAACAAGAGACTTATCTTCGTTTAATACTTCATAAGTTGTTACTTCTTCATGCCATGTATCAATGTTATTTAATTCATTAAACTCNATACCATACATGTTATTAGCAACTTCAAAAATGCCCTTAATAACATTTTCAGCTTTAAAATAAGGTCTAAGCATTTCTGGGTCAATATCAAATTTTTCTTTTTGAAGCTTAGTAAAATAGTATGATTGATCCCATGGTTTAAAATCATCAATATTATCTAAATTTTTTGCAAAATCTTTCAGTTCATCTAATTCTATTTTTGCTTTATCATAACAATTATCATAAAGATCATCTAGAAGCCCATAAACATTTTCTACACTTTCTGCCATTCTATCATCTAAAACATAATCAGCAAAAGTATTATAGCCAAGNAGATTAGCNCTTTTATGTTTAAGTTGAACAATTTCTTTAACAATTTCAGTATTGCTAAAATCATCATTATTGCACAGGCTTCCATACGCTAAATACAATTCTTTTCTAAGTTCTCTATTTTTAGCATAACTAAGAAATGGTCCCATGCTTGGATATTGTAGCGTAAAAAGCCATTTTTCAGGTTCATTTTTTTGTTTAGCTTCTTGTTTGGCCATACTAACAGAAGAATCAGGTAGTCCTGCTAAATCATTTTCATTATCTATCCATAATTCAAATTTATTTTGTGCATTTAAAACATTATTTGAAAATTTTGGAGATAGTAATGATAACTTTTCATCAATTTCTCTTATTTTTTCTTTATTTTCATTGTTTAATGATGCCCCATTTCTAATGAATCTTTTGTAGGTAACATCTATTAATCTGATGTCTTGATTATCTAGCTCTTCATTTTTTTTGTTTTCGTAAACAAATTTTATTTTACTAAATAGTTTATCATTTAAAAGTATATCATTACTGAATTTTGAACCCATTGGACTGATTTTTTCTGCCAAACTTTTTAGTTCTTGATTGCTTTCACAACCAAATAAATGCCAATAAACACTCATNACATAGTCTAGTTCTTCTGANGAGGTTTCTAAAGCTAAAATTGTATTTTGNAAATTAGGTGTTTCATTATTNTCAGTAATNCTATTTATTCTATCTAATGCTATTTTAATACTTTTTTCAACTGCAGGTATAAAATCTTCTGANTTAAATTTNCTAAAAGGTACAGCATCATAAGGTAGGTTATAGTCTGTAAAAAACGGGTTATTCATTATTATTCTCCAAATTTATTTTATTTTCTAAAGTTCCTAATTCTTCAATTTCTAATCTAATATTATCATTTAATTGCAGCCATGTATTTGTTTGATTTGTTAGATTTAACTCATAAAGGCATCCGGTTGCACAAGTNCCAGACCCAATAACATCTCCTNGATACAATGTTGTTCCAATTGATATATGGCTTATAATTTCAGCAAATGTCCANTNCATATTTTTGGAACTATCTTCTGAAACTTTTTTATTATTGATAAAAGCTGACATTTTTAAGTTATAAACATCACCTTTCTTTGTTTTTGATGTNTATTTTTTAAGTTCATCTCTTGTAACTAGATAAGGTCCTATTGAAGTGCAAAAATCTTTTCCTTTTGCAGGCCCAAGATTCATTTTCATTTCTTCCATTTGTACATCTCTAGCACTCCAATCNTTCATAATCATAAATCCAAATATATGTTCGTCAGCATTTTCTACTTTAATATTTTTGCCTTTTTTACCAATAACTATTGCGAGTTCTAATTCAAAATCTAATTTATTTAGATGTTTTTGATTTAAAAATAAATCTCCAGGACCAGTTATAGATGAATGATTNGAATAATAATAAACAGGATTTAAATCAAATTCTTTGATCATTGGTAAGCCTCTTGCTTTTCTTCCAGCTTCTACATGTTGTTTGAAGGCATACCCATCTCTAAGACTGTTAGGTTTGGTTATAGGNCTTAATAGTTCAACATCTTTTAATTTGATTAATGATTTTTGATTGTANTCTTGTTTCTTAATAACNCCTTTATTTATTAAAGAAATAAGGAAGNTAGGCTCNACATTGTATAGNTTATTTNCTATAACATATTTATCATGTTCACTTAGTGAAGCATTTTGATTNAAACCAATCTCATCTATGTGTATAATGTGTGTTTCATTNATTAAGAGACCTGCTTTAATTTCTTTTTGATAAAAGTAGCGTATAATTTTCATTTACAATTTAAATTCTTCTTATAGTTGGGTATGCAAGTTCAATATTTGGTTCAAGATCAAATTCCTTTAATATTTCTTCCCATATTTCTTGNTCAGTTTCTCTTCTGAATTGAGGNGANCATAAATATCTTATAGTTAAACGTACACCACTTTCTGCAACTTTGGTATATACAACAGGGTCAAGTTTTTGATCTTGTATTAAAAATTTATGAGAGGCTTTTTTAATTTCTTTTTCTGCAGCTCTTGTAGGATGTTCTCCAAAATCTTTTGCAATTTTTTCAAGAATTTTTTTTGCTTTTTGCCATTCGCTTTCGAATGTAATCAAAACTGGAATTTCATTGAAAATATACTCAAAACCCTTACCGTAATTAGCTAACGTTTCAATAAATATTTTCCCATTTGGAATATGTATTATTCTTCCTGTATTTTGATCTGCATCAACCCAATTTCCAATTTCCATTACTGTAAAATTAAAGAAGTTTATATCTATAACATCTCCAGAATGTTCTCCAAGTTGGATTCTGTCTCCTGCTTCTAATGGTCTATTCCATAAAATAAATAGCCATCCTGTTACGTTAGTTATAGGATCTTTTAATGCGATTGCTATACCTGCTGATACTAGTCCTAAATAAGTAACAATAGANCCTATACCATCTAGCCAAATTTGGCCAACAATTATAATTCCAAATCCTACAGAAGCATAAGTGGTTACTCTTNACCAATTATAACGTATTTTTGCATCTTCTAATCTTAGAATAAAAAGGTTTATAATACTTTTTCTTAATNCTACAATAAGAAAAATAGCTAATAATGTNGCTATTATTTTCGCTTGTATAGATGAATAAGTAAAAAATTTTGAAATTTCACTAGAAGTGTTTAAAATTATTTTTTCNATTAAATTCATTAATTCATTAATTTATTAGTTTTCTAGTTTTATAGGTCATACACAATGCCATTATCAAAGAAGGAGTGTATAGTAAACCAAAACAAATTGAAAAAGTGCCATTATCGACATCACAATATATCAATAATAAAAATAATAGAAAAATATATAATTGTATCTTCATCCAGACAGTCAATTTTTTAATTATATTATGGTAATCATTTTTATGATTAATAATTAAATCAATAATCATCCATGTGTAAAGCCTAAAAAAGAAAAAATCAAAAGCATACAATAGTTTTTTTATAACTTTTGGAATTTCAATGTTTAAATAATTATTTAGATTAAAATTCACTTCAAGGTTAAATAAAGGATAGAATATTCCGATTGGATTTAATGTAATAATATCAAAAATAATATGAATTATCATACCCATAGATATTCCAATAACAATGTTGCTATTATTTTTGTTTTTATATTCTAAATATATAAGTATCAATAAGCTTAAAAAGGGTATCATAAATAAGCTGTGGAATATAGAGTGTGATATATATGGTTTATCTAAGAAATTAAAATTTAAAAACAAGCTAAGAATAAAATC
Source organism: Fidelibacterota bacterium (assembly GCA_002710085.1). The sequence goes on along the minus strand of PAOX01000015.1, from coordinate 14,352 downwards.
TAAAATTAAATCCAAATCAGGTAAAATTATACCNATTATTATTGATGTTGATAATAGTTTTCTNTTTTTAAAAANGTGGCTTAATTGTANCCCGATTAATGCATTGATTCCCGTGTGTATCATTATTTAAATTTTCAGATTCATAATTTAACTTTATATTAAAGGACTATATATGATATATATATTAGTTTAAAATGTGATGAATTAAAATGAAAAAAATATCCAATATCGATAAGACAAAAGCTGCTTCTATATTAGAAAAACAAATCAATTTATCTTTAAATATTCCATTAACAGATTTAGAGTTACATCCGATTCGTTTAGTTCAAGCTTCTAAATCATTGATTGGTTTAAATTTAGATAAACCTAATGAGAAATTAATTAAATTTACTTCTATATATTTAGAAAGNTTTAATAATCCTCACTATGATTTTAATTTAAATAGTANTGATGATTTAAACCCTGTAGTNACTATCTATGATTTAGAGAATGCATTCTTTAATAAAGATAAAGAGTTAGCTTTAAGGTTATTTCATCAATTAAAATTAGTATCTAGTGAAGTTCATATTTTAGAATATTTAATTGAAATTAGTTTAAAGCAATCAGGGAAATCCTTTCTTTCGATTTGGTCGTTATATAGATCAATTTTATTTTTAAGTAATAAAGATAGTAATCGGTTTATTAATCTTGCTACAGATATTATTTTGTCTGATGATTTTGAAGACACTTCAATTTCAGGGCAGGCTATAAATATTAATGATGTTATAAATTATGAGTTATCATTTTATTCTATTGATTTATATGCTCATTTATTAGAAGCTTATAATAGTGATTTAATTAGATTATCGAAGATTAGAGTATTAATTACTTCTTTTATTACTAGAAAATTTANGNATTGTAAAGCTAATAAATTTAATATGGATAATGAGGTTTTTTTTCCAGANCTTTTAATTTCAGGTAGGAAAGAATTGTTACAGTTTTTAGAAACTAAAAACATTATAGAGCTTAATCCTGATTTGATTATGCTTTTAGATTCTATAAGAGCAATATTTAGATTTTTAGATAATCAAAATCATAAGATAGTTTGTTTTCATTTTGAAAATATTTTGGAGGATTTAAATGTTTAAATCATTTAATAGTAAATGGAAAATTAAAGTAATTCAATCTGGATTATTTAAATTAGATGGTGGAGCTATGATGGGCTCAGTTCCTAAAGTTATGTGGGAGAAAACTAATCCAAGTGATGAATTTAATAGAATTAATTTATCTATGAGATGTTTATTGTTGGATAATGGAAATGATGTTATTCTAATAGAGACTGGTGTAGGTAATAAAAATAATACAAAATTTATAGATATGTTTTGCATCCAACAAACTGATTTTCCATTAAAAGATGAATTAAAGAATCATGGATATGATTTAGAGGATGTTACTCATGTTATATTAACTCATTTACATTTTGATCATGTAGGTGGTGCTACATATTTTAATGGGTCTGATATTGTACCAACATTTCCTAATGCAAAATATATTATTTCTAAAAGTAATTGGAATGCTGCAGTAAATCCTAATCCTAAAGATAGGGCAAGTTATTTACCTCAAAATTTTATACCAATTCAAGAGGCAGGGCAATTGGAGCTTATTGATGATAATCAACAGATTATGGAAGGGATTGAGACTTTAGTTGTTCATGGTCATACTACAGGGCAGCAATTAATTAAAGTCATAGTTGATAGTGATACTTTAGTTTTTTGTTCGGACTTAATTCCTTTAAAATCACATGTTAGGATTCCATGGATTATGGGTTATGATTTAAATTCAATGCAAACTATAGAAGAAAAAACTCTTTTTTTAGATGAGGCATCAGATAAAAATTGGTTGCTTTTCTTTTATCATGACCCTGAAACAATTGCTGTTAGAGTCAAAAAAAATGAAAAATATTATGCAATAATTGAAGAGTATACTATAAATGACTGATTCTAATATTGAAGAAATTATTTTTTTAAAAGGTATTGATTCTTTCAATGATAAATCTTTTTATGATGCTCATGAATCTTGGGAGCTATTATGGACCGAATATGCTTTGCAAGATGCTTTATTTGTTCAAGGCTTAATACAGCTTTCTGTAGCATTTTTTCATATTACAAACCTTAATTTAATAGGCTCTAAAAATTTATTTAACAAATGTTTGCCAAAACTTAAAAAATTCCCATCTAATCATAGAGATTTAAATTTATCTGATATTATAGATAGTGCTGAAGAGTCGCTTAAGATGGTAAGTAGTATAGATAAAGTATCTCAATTTGATTGGGAATTAGCTCCTGAAATAGTCATCAAAAAATGAAGATTATAGTTTTTTCAGAATCAGATTATAATTTCTCTGCTAAGCTATCTAAACTTTGCGATTCACATTCAGATGATCTTATTTTTTTTAATAATTTTGATTCTTTAAAGAAATTTAAAAATAAAAAAAATATATTATTAATTATTGATTTCAATGATTATTATGATAGATTAGATTTTGTGATAAATTCAATCAAAGATATAGATAATTTTCCATGTTGTATTTTAATTGACAAAATGGAATCAAAAATTCAAAAAAAAGTAACAGATTTAGGGTTTGATATCATTATGACTAAAGAGTTATTTTTGATGAATTTAAAAACAATCAAATTCCAAGTTTTAAACAGTAATCCAAAAGCCTAAAAAAATATCAAATAAATTCAAAATTAGTATTATGTAATATAAAATAATTCGTAAATTATATATGAATTATTAATTGTATAATACAGGTAAATTTTATGATATTTTTAACAAAACAGTATAAATTTTGTGCAGCTCATCAGTATTGGAATGAAAATTGGGACGAAACAAAAAATGATGAAGTTTTTGGCGAAGATGTAAGGGTTCATGGCCATAATTACGTTTTATCAATTACAGTTAAAGGGTATATAAATGATGATTCTGGGTTTATTGTGGACCTACAAAAGTTAAACAAAATTGTTAATGAGAAAGTGATTGATATTTTTGATCATTCTCAAATTGAAAAAGATATTCCATGGTTTAAAAACAAACANCCATCAACAGAAAATATNGTAATTTTNATTTGGGATCAACTGTNAGAAAAAATTCCATCTAATGCAAAATTACATTGTGTTAAGCTTNGAGAAACACCAACAATTTTTTCTGAATATTATGGTGATTAGGAATTAAAATAGGAATTAAATGATGAAAAAATATGACATTATTATTATTGGTGGTGGTCCAGGTGGTTATGTAGCTGCGATAAGAGCGGCGCAATTAAATAAAAAAGTTGCTTTAGTTGAATCAGAACATCTTGGTGGTATTTGTTTAAATTGGGGTTGTATTCCTACAAAATCTTTACTTAAAAATGCTGAAGTTCTTGAATTAATCAAAAATAGTAAAAAATATGGAATTGATATTAAAGATTATTCTGTTAATTGGGATAAAGTAATAAAGAGGTCAAGAGATATTGCNAATCGTATGGGAAAAGGNNTTCAGTTTTTAATGAAAAAAAATAAAGTAGATGTAATTAATGGTTTTGGAAAAATTATCAATCATAATACTATTGAAGTTCAGAACAATTCATTTAAAGAAAAGTTTTCTACAGATTTTATTATTGTTTCTACTGGTGCTTCAGCAAATTATTTTCCAGGAATGGAACCTGATGGAAAAAATATTATTACTTACAAGGATGCTTTAGTGACAGATAAACCTCCTAAGCATATAGTTATTATAGGGGCGGGAGCTATTGGTATTGAATTTGCATATTTCTTTAATGCTTTTGGTAGCAAGGTTACCATAGTAGAGGCTCAACCAAATATATTGCCTAATGAAGATTTAGATGTCTCAAAAGAGCTTGANCGTATTTTTAAAACTAAAAAAATTGATATTTTAACAAANGTAAAAGTTAAAAATATTACTAAAAGTTCAAANTCGGTGAATGTTAATTTAGAAGANTCAAAGATTAGTTGTGACAAAGTTCTTGTGGCAGTTGGAGTTAAAGCTAATTCTCAAAACATAGGATTAAATAATAATAACATAAAAACTGATAGAGGTTGGATTACTACAAATGAATTTATGCAAACTAATATTAAAAATATATTTGCAATTGGAGATGTATCAGGACCTCCATGGTTAGCTCATGTTGCTTCAGCTGAAGCTATTACTGCAGTTGANTATATATGCAATAAAAAACCATTACCTATGAAATATGATAATATACCTGGTTGCACATATTGTCATCCGGAGGTTGCTTCTGTTGGTTTAACAGAAAAAGCAGCTATTGAACAAGGCTTTAAAATTAAGGTAGGAAAGTTTCCATTGAGAGCTCTTGGAAAAGCAGTTGCAATAGGTCAAACTGATGGTTTTGTAAAAATTATTTTTGATGATAAATATGGAGAATTATTAGGCTGTCATATTATTGGAGCCAATGCAACGGATTTAATTTCAGAAATTTCATTAGCAAGAGATTTAGAAACAACTTACAATGAAATAATTAATTCAATCCACCCTCATCCAACTTTATCTGAAGCAATTATGGAAGCTACTGCTGATGCTTTTGGAGAAGCAATTCATATTTAATAATTATGCTTAAAGAAAAGATAGATATAAAATATGAATTTCATAATATAGAAGATTTGTCTACCAATGAACAAATTATTCAAAAAATATGCAATGATAATGTAAATGATTTGAATATCTATTGGTTAGGGGTACGTTCTTATAATCCGATTTGGGACTTACAAAAAGCTATTCATGAGNTAAGAGTTAATAATAAAATTAATGATTCAGTATTACTGTTAGAACATNATCATGTTTATACTTTAGGTAAAAATGCTGATGAAAACCATATACTCCCTTCAAAATTAAAGGATACTGAAATTATTAAGATTGATAGGGGTGGAGATGTGACTTATCATGGTCCTGGTCAATTAGTAGGATACCCTATTATAGATTTACATNATTATAAAATGAGCATTAGTTGGTATTTAGATGTATTAAGTAACAGTATAATTAGTATGTTATCAGATTTAGGGATAGAAAGTCAGTATAGAGATGACTATGTAGGTGTATGGGTTGATGAAAGTAAAATTGCAGCATTTGGTGTAAGATTATCAAAATGGATTACTATGCATGGTTTTGCATTAAATGTTAGCACTGATTTAAAGTATTATGATGGTTTAATTCCTTGTGGAATTTTTGAATGTGGCGTTACATCAATTTCAGAACATANAAAAACAAATAAATCTACACAAAAAATAGCTAAAATTTATTCACAATATTTTATTAATGAATTAAGTAAAGGAAGTTTATAAATGAAATTAAATAATTTTAATAAAAAAGAATTAGTATCTATTTATGAAAAAATGGTTACTTCAAGATTATTAGATGATAAAATGCTAATAATGTTAAAGCAAGGAAAAAGTTGGTTTCATATTGGGGCTGCTGGTCATGAAGCAGCTCAATTAGCAGCTTCAATTTGCTTTAATTCAGATATTGATTATGCGTATCCTTATTACAGAGATCAAGCTTTCTGTTTAGGTTGGGGTTCTACAACTAGAGATTTATTAATGTGTTTTTTACATAAACAAGATGACCCTAATTCAGGTGGTCGACAAATGCCTCAACACTATGGTAATAAACCATTGAATATTGTTAGTCAATCAAGTTGTACGGGCACCCAATATCTTCAAGCTGTAGGGACAGCATTTGCTTTGAAAAGAAATGGAGATAATGGTGTGTGTTATGTTTCATCTGGTGAAGGAACAACTAGTGAGGGAGATTTTCATGAAGCATTAAATTGGGCGAGCAAGGATAAGGCTCCAGTAATTTTTCATATTCAAGATAATGGCTATGCTATTTCTGTGCCTGTAGATGAACAAACTAGTGGAGCTTCAATTTATAATATATGNGCTGGTTATGAAAATTTATCAAGATTTCATGTTGATGGAACAAACTTTTTTGAATCACATTTAGCATTTAAAAAAGCTATTGAAAGAGCAAGAAAGGGCTTAGGACCAAGTGTAATTGTATCTAAAGTAGTACGGTTATTACCTCATTCTTCATCAGATGACCAAAGAAAGTATAGATCTGAAGAAGAATTAGAAAAAGATAAAAAAACAGATCCTTTATTGGTATTTAAACAAAAATGCATTAAAAAATCAATTATATCAGATAAAGAGTTCTTAAAAATTGATGAAAAAATGAAACAAATAATCGAACAAGAAGTAGATTATGTAGAAGAGCAACCTAATCCTGACCCAGAATCTGCTTTAGATCATTTATTTTCCAATTCTTCAGATTTAGATGCAAGTTGTACAATTGACCCAAAGGGTGTGAAAGATAAAATTGTAATGGTTGATAGTATAAATCATGCATTAAGTGAAGAATTAGAGTTTAATGATAAAATGCTTATTTATGGTGAGGATGTTGGTGGTGATAAAGGAGGGGTGTTTACTGCTACTAGAGGTTTAACCAAAAAATTTAGTGATGAAAGAGTATTCAACTCTCCATTAGCAGAATCATCAATTATAGGTACTGCAATTGGCTTATCAGTTGTTGGATATAAGCCGGTTGTAGAAATACAATTTGGAGATTACATATGGCCTGCTATGATGCAAATTAGAAATGAAGTTGCAACAATGAGATATCGTTCAGCAGGTAATTGGACTTGCCCTTTAGTTATTAGAGTTCCAGTTGGAGGATATATCCATGGGTCTTTATATCATAGTCAAAGTATTGATGGGTATTTTGCTCATACACCAGGATTAAAAATTGCATATCCTTCTAATGCAGCAGATGCAAAGGGTTTATTAAAGTATGCTTGTAGATGTGATGATCCAGTCTTATTTATGGAGCATAAAGGTATTTATAGACAAGGATTCGCATCATCTTTAGAGCCTGATGAAGATTATTTATTACCTTTTGGGAAAGCAAGAATTGTTCAAGAAGGTAACGATTTAACTATCGTGACTTGGGGTGCAATAGTTCAGAAAGCAGTTGAAGCATCTAGAAATAGTAATAAATCAGTAGAAGTTATTGATATAAGAACTTTAAATCCACTTGATATGGACACAATATTAAATTCAATTAAGAAAACTAATAGAGTTATAGTGGCTCATGAAGATCACTTAACTGCTGGTTTTGGATCTGAAATATCAGCACAAATTTCAGATTTAGGATTTGAATTTTTAGATGCGCCAGTTAAGAGAATTGCTTCAAAAGATGTTCATGTCGCCTATTCACCAAATTTAGAAAATGAAATATTAGTTCAAACAAGCTGGATTGAAAAAGAAATAGAAGAAATAATAAACTATTAAAATTAATGAAAAAAAATACGAATATAGCTAATAAGAAATTATTAGAATTACTTTTTTATTTAGAGTTGCCTCGAACTATAGAAAATAGAATGTTGAATTATTTAAGGCAAGGTAAGATATCAAAGTGGTTTTCTGGAATTGGTCAAGAAGCAATTTCTGTTGGAGCAACTTATGCATTAAATAATAAAGATATAATATTACCAATGCATAGAAACTTAGGAGTTTTTACTACTAGGGATGTAAGCCTTGATAAATTATTTTGTCAATTAATGGGAAAAGATGGTGGATTTACAAAGGGCAGGGACAGAAGCTTCCATTTTGGTTTACCTGAAAAGAATATTATAGGAATGATATCTCATTTAGCTGCTATGCTTCCTGTTGCTACTGGTTTTGGCTTAAGTTCAAAATTAAAGAAAGAAAAAAAAGTCGTTCTTTCATTTACTGGAGATGGTTCTACTAGTGAAGGAGATTTTCATGAGGCAGTTAATTTAGCAGCTGTTTGGGAATTGCCTGTTATTTTTTTGATTGAAAATAATGGATATGGTTTATCGACGCCTTCTTCTGAGCAATTTAAATGTAAAAAGTTATCCGATAAAGCAATTGGTTATGGCATTAAAGGAGTTACTATTGATGGTAATAATGTTTTAGAAGTATATGAGACTGTATCTAAACTAGCTAAGGAATTAAGAAAAGGTTCAGGTCCTGTTATTCTCGAAGCTAACACATTTAGAATGAGAGGTCATGAAGAAGCCTCTGGTACTGACTACATTCCTAAATCTATCTTGAATAAATGGGCTAAAAAAGACCCTGTAGAAAACTATAAAAAGTATTTAAAATCAAAAAAAATATTAAATAATTCTATTCAAAAAAGTATTACTGAAAAAATTAATACAAAAATAGATTCATCATTTGAATTTGCTCTAAATGCTGCTAAACCTCAAAGTAATGAAACTAAAGAAAAAAATGATATTTATAAACAATACAAATTTCAACATGTACAAGCAAATAATAAAGGAAAAGAGCAAAGATATATTGATGCAATTTCTGATTCTTTAAGAATGAACATGCAGAAAAATGATAAAACAATTATAATGGGGCAAGATATATCTGAGTATGGTGGAGTATTTAAAATAACTAAGGGTTTTTTAGAAGAATTTGGACCAGATAGAATTAGAAATACACCTATAATAGAATCAGGTATTTTAGGAGCCTCTGTTGGTTTAGCATTAGAAGGTTTTCAACCTATTGTTGAAATGCAGTTTGCTGATTTTGTATCATGTGGTTTTAATCAAATTGTAAATAATATAGCTAAGACTCATTATAGATGGAATGAAGCATTAAATATTACTATTAGGATGCCATATGGTGGAGGCATGTCTGCAGGTCCATTTCATTCGCAATCTCCTGAGGCATGGTTTTTTCATACTCCAGGATTAAAAATTGTTGCTCCTTCAACTCCATTTGATGCTAAAGGATTACTAAATTCATCAATTGAAGATCCAAACCCAGTTTTATATTTTGAACATAAGTATATGTATAGAAGTATTAAAGGATTAGTCTCAGATGATTATTACAATATTGAGATAGGTAAGGCAGATATTAAAAAAAGTGGTCATGATGCTTCAGTTATTACCTATGGTATGGGTGTGCACTGGATGCTTGATTTATCTAAAAAATTAGAACAAGAAGGTATTAGCTTAGAAATAATTGATTTAAGAAGCTTGATTCCTTGGGATAAAGAATTAGTTGAAAAATCAATTGCTAAAACAAATAGAGTATTAATTCTTCATGAGGCAAATTTAACAGGAGGTATAGGTGCAGAAATCTCAGCACATATCAGTGAAAAATGTTTTAATTCTTTAGACGCTCCTGTTATGCGATTAGGAGCAATTGATACTCCGATTCCTTTCTCTGATCAATTAGAGAAAGAAATTTATTTACCTATTAATAAAATAGAACAAAAAATAAAGGAATTACTTAATTTTTAATATATATAAATGAAGGAAATAAGATGAAATTAATTGGATTAGATTATTTAGGTNTATCAGAATTTTTCTCTGATGAAGAGCTGTTAGTACAAAAATCATGTAGAGAATTTGTAGATCATGAAGTAATGCCAACTATTGATGAACATTTTAAAAACGGTACATTNCCAAAAGATTTAATAAAAAAATTCGGAGAATTAGGTTATTTAGGTATGAATCTTCCTGAAGAGTATGGCTGTGCTGGTTTATCTAATATTGCTTATGGTTTATTATGTCAAGAATTAGAAAGAGGAGATTCAGGTGTACGATCTTTTGTATCGGTCCAAGGTTCATTAGTCATGTATCCTATATATGCTTATGGTAATGAAGAACAAAGAAAAAAATGGTTACCTAAACTTGCTTCAGGTGAGTTAATTGGATGTTTTGGTTTAACTGAACCTAATTTTGGTTCAAATCCTAGCGGAATGTTAACTAATATAAAAAAAACAGAAGGTGGTTACATATTAAATGGTAGTAAAATGTGGATTACAAATGGCAGTATTGCTGATATTTCTGTTGTATGGGCTAAGGATGAAGAGGGAATTATTAGAGGAGTAGTTGTTGATAATAAAGCTGATGGTTTTTCTGCGCCATTACAAAAAGGTAAATGGTCATTAAGGGCTTCAATAACATCTGAATTAGTTTTTGAAAACGTATTTGTCCCAGAAGAGAATTTATTACCTAATGTTAAAGGTTTAAAAGGTCCTTTAGGTTGTTTAAATCAAGCTCGTTATGGTATTGGTTGGGGAGCTTTAGGTGTATCTATGGAATTATTAGATGTAGCATTAGAATATAGTAAGCAAAGAGTAATGTTTGATAAGCCGATTGCTGGCTTTCAAATGATACAAGATAAATTAGTATGGATGTTAAATGAGATAACTAAAGCACAATTATTAGCATTACATGTTGGTAGGAATAAAGATGATGGTTCTTTAAAACATCAACAAGTATCTATGATTAAAAGAAATAATGTATGGTGTGCAAGGGAATGTGCAAAATTGGCTAGAGAAATCCTTGGAGCTAATGGGATTACAGAAGATTACCCAATTATGCGACATATGATGAATATTGAAAGTGTATATACATATGAAGGAACAAATGAAATGCACACATTAATTTTAGGTCAAGATTTAACAGATATCCCTGCTTTTAAGTAGAAGATTTTATTAAGGAGTTTAAATGATAGTTGATGTATTAATGCCAAAAATGGGAGANTCTATAACAGAGGGAACCATTGTTGAGTGGAAAAAAAATGTTGGAGATATGATTGCTAAAGATGAAACNCTNTTAGAAATATCAACNGANAAAGTTGATTCAGAAATACCATGNCCAACAGAAGGTAAAGTATTAGAATTATTATTTAATAAAAATGATACAGTTGAGGTTAATACTATTATTGCTAGAATTGGNACNGAAGATTCTGATAGTTTAGATTCAAANACAGAAANTANTNTTAGTGANGANAAAGAAAATTCTAATNAAGAGATTTNAGAAGATGTNAAAAAAGAAGAAGTTTCTATNNAAGAAGAAGTTATATCNGANAATAAAGAAATTTCTAAAANAGATAGANTATTTTATTCNCCTTTAGTAAAGAGNATTGCTAAAAAAGAAGGTNTTTCTTTAGATGAATTNNCTTCAATAAAAGGTTCNGGTAATGGTGGTAGNGTCAACAANAGTGANATTTTANATTATATAGATTCTAAATCTAATACNACGCAATCTACAGATNTGCAACCANCTGCTATTTCTACAGATTANGCATCATCTGNTCAATTANAAGATTCAATTGAAGAGATGGATAGAGTTAGAGTTAAAATTGCAGAGCATATGGTTAATTCTAAAAATGTATCAGCTCATGTTTATACTACAAGTGAAGTAGATGTAACAAATATTGTTAATATNCGCAATAGTAAGAANGATGCTTTTTTGAATAAAAANAATATTAAATTGACTTATACTCCAATTATAGTNTCAGCATGTATTAAGGCTATTCAAGANTACCCACTTATGAATGCATCAATTGATGGTACTAATATTGTNCATCATGCAAATATTAANATGGGTATNGCTGTAGCTTTACCTGATAACAATCTAATTGTTCCTGTTATTAAAGCGTCAGAAGAGAAGAATTTTTTAGGCTTATCAAGNAATNTNGATTCATATGCNAAAAAAGCTCGNTCTAATTCATTAGCAGCAGATGATATATTTGGTTCTACTTTTACTGTTACTAATCCTGGAATTTTTGGAGGNCTTTTTGGAATGCCAATAATTAATCAACCAAACGTAGGAATTTTNTCTGTTGGTTCAATAGAAAAAAGNCCTGTTGTNAAAGAAACTGNATATGGTGATGCNGTTTTTATTAGGCATATGCTTTATTTAACTTTAGGTTATGATCATCGTTTAATTGATGGTGCNTATGGCACAAAGTTTTTNTCTAGAGTTAAAGAATTNTTAGAAAATTATAANGAATCAGAAATTATAATATANATGNCAATTAAANANAANAGAAANCCTAAGTGGTTAAAGATAAAATTATCATTAAATGATAATTATAATGATATTTCANANATNATATCTAAGAATAAANTAAACACGGTTTGTTCTGAAGCNCGTTGNCCTAATATTTATGAATGTTGGAATAATAGNACTGCTACAATCATGATTTTAGGTGATACGTGTACTAGNGCNTGTGGTTTTTGTTCTGTTAAAACAGGNAAACCAAATCAAGTTGATGTTTTAGANCCTGTTAGAGTNGCTGAAGCAGCTAAAAAAATGGATTTAAGACANATTGTCATTACATCTGTTGATAGAGATGATTTAAGNGATGATTATGGTNCNACTATTTGGGCNGCAACAATTAATAGGNTNCATTCTGTAGTTCCAAATTGTAGCGTTGAAGTATTAACTCCAGANTTTAGAGCTCANGANCCATCTNTACAAAAAGTATTTGATGCAAGNCCATCAATTTTNTCTCATAATATTGANTGTGTNAAAAGGATATCAAGACANGTNAGAAAGCAGTCTAGGTGGTCAAGATCTAAAAGAGTACTTGAATTATCAGTAAAAAATGGAATGCTGACTAAAACTGGTTTGATGGTTGGGCTAGGCGAAACAAATAATGAAGTTATTGAGTCTATGAAAGAAATGGCAGATTTAGGTATTGAAATTTTTAATGTTGGGCAATATTTACAACCTACTAAAAAACATTTAGAAGTTCAAAGATATGTGCATCCAGATGAATTTAAAATGTTCAAAGAAATAGGTTTAGATTTAGGTTTTAAAGTAGTTGAATCTGGGCCATTAGTAAGATCTTCTTATCATGCTGACAAACAAGCAAAATTATATAGAAAGCAACCAAATGTTGCGTCATAATGACATTAAAATATATATAAAATATGTTGGTATAATATTTGCACAATATATTTGGAAAATGGTTTATTAATATGAGCGAAAAAAAAATTAGACAAGAAAAAATTTTAGAATCTTACCCGATTCTTCCTTTAAGAAATACTATTTTATTTCCTAATCAAATTATTCCTATTTATATAGGTAGGCAACAATCTTTAGATTTAATTAATGATATTTCAATGTTAGAAAAAAAATACATTGTGGTTGTTGCTCAAAAAGATGGTGCTATTGAAAACCCAACAACTGATGATATTTACAAATTTGGAACATTAGCCACTGTAATGAAAATATTTGATATGCCAGATAAATCAAAATCTGCTATTGTTCAAGGTTTGATGCGCGTAAAACTAGAGGAAGTAAATCAAGAATTACCATATTTTTCTGGCTTAGTTTCGAGAGTAAAAGACATTGATGATGGCAATGTTAAGGTTAATGCAAATATTAAAATATTAAAATCTTCTTTTACGAGCATAGTAGATGCTGCTCCATATTTAAATGAAGATCAAATGAATGCTTTAAATAATATTAAAAATCCTTCAAAAATCGCTGATAAAGCAATTTCTTTACTTAATATTAAAACAAAAGAAAAACAGGAAGTTTTAGAAATAACTAATATTTCAGATAGAGTGAAGAAGGTTAATGATATTATTAATAAAGAATTACAAAGAATTGAATTAGGAGAGAAAATTCAGTCTGAGGTTCAAGATGAAATTTCAAAATCTCAAAAAGAATATTATTTAAGAGAACAATTAAAAGCAATACAAAAAGAATTGGGTGAAGAAGGAAGTGGAATAGAAATTGAAGAAATACAGGAAAAAATCAAAAAAGCTAAAATGCCTGAAAATGTTGAAAAGATTGCTTTTAAAGAATTAAATAGATTACAAAAAATTCCATCACATTCACCAGAATATACAGTTTCAAGAACATATCTAGATTGGTTAGTTGAGCTTCCTTGGAGCATTCAATCTGAAGATAATGAAAAAATTGATAATGCTAATAATATTTTAAATCAAGACCATTATGGTTTAGATAAAGTAAAAGAAAGAATTCTTGAGCATTTAGCTGTTAGAGGTCTTAAACGTAAAAGAAGTAAAAAGGGAGATGTTATAAAAAGTCCTATTTTATGTTTTAATGGACCTCCAGGAACAGGTAAGACATCAATGGGTAAATCTATTGCAAAATCAATGGGTAGAAAATTTGTAAGAATTTCACTTGGTGGTGTTGGAGATGAAGCAGAGATACGAGGTCATAGAAGAACATATATTGGAGCGTTACCTGGTAGAATTATTGCTAGCCTAAAAAAGGCTGGTACAAATAACCCTATTTTTATGTTAGATGAGATTGATAAACTAGGTAGAGACTTTAGAGGGGATCCATCAAGTGCATTGCTTGAAGTACTTGATCCTGAACAAAACAATTCTTTTAATGATCATTATTTAGAGGTTGATTTTGATTTATCTAATGTTATGTTTATTACAACTTCAAATAGAATTGATCAAGTTCCTGGTCCATTAAGAGATAGAATGGAAATGTTAGATTTTACAGGTTATATTGTAGAAGAAAAAATGCAAATTGCA
>PAOX01000014.1 GCA_002710085.1 Fidelibacterota bacterium | reverse complement strand
TTAATACATTTACACCTGAAACATCAAATTGGAATCCACCCATATCAAGTGGACTATCATATAATACTTCTAAAGTCATATCTGTAGCATTACCAAGTGTGATTGAAGCTGTTAAACACCATGTACCATCACCACCACATATTCCACATGCATCTTCAACAGCAGAACCATTACATACTCCTTCACAGTCAATGGTACCTACACAATCATCAACATCATCACAAACACCGTCAGCATCAGCATCTACAGCATCACCTCCCCATTGTCCATAACAATCTTGAACAATTAGAGAACCATCACTAGCCTCTATTGTTGATCCATCATCAGCAACAAGAATAGCTAATTCTAAACTACTTGAATATGAAATAAACACAATATCACTGAAAGTAGTTTGAGCTATCCAGTAATCAACTGAATCACCAAATGTAATTTGACTTGGTGAAGTTGTTGTAAGATATGAACCAACATTTGTATAAGTATTACCACTTACTGAACCTTGTGAAAATGGTAAATTTGAACCAACAATTAAATTTTCCATCACATTACCAGAAACAGTTACCTCTCCTGCAAGTTGACCTTGAACACCAGCACTAAATTGCTGACCTAGTAACTCAACTGGAATTATATTAGAAAAACTATTTCCTGATATAACTGTACCCCATGTATTATCACCTAAGGAAATAGCTGAACCAGCAACACCATAAATTGTATTGCCTGTAAATGTTGAATTTAATGGCATCTCATTACTTGAATATCCATAGGTTAAAATACCATACGAAAGCGGAGAATTGTTATTTGGATTAGGCATGCTCATACCATAAATAGTATTATTAGAAACTGTAACGCCTACACAAGCTGGAGTTACTATAACACCTGCATACATAGTAGAATCACCAATAATATCAAATCCATTAAGTGTTGCAGCTGTTGCTTCTATAACAACTGCTCTAGTATCAACACCTCTTGCATCGATTAAACAAGATCCAGCACAACTAAGGTTGATTGATTTATTGATTAAAATAGACTCTGTATAATTACCATCAGGGACATTCACAGTATCTCCATCAACAGCGTTGTCAATAGCACCTTGAAGCGTACCATCACCACCACAAACACCAAAACTATCTTCTGTTGCTGAACCATTACATACTCCTTCACAGTCAATGGTACCTACACAATCGTCAACATCATCACAAATACCGTCAGCATCAGCATCTACAGCACCGCCATTACATACACCAGCGCAGTCAAATGAACCAACACAGTCATCAACATCATCACATATATTGTCTGCATCAATATCTGTACATGCATATGTATGAGAACCTAAATCATCCCAATAATTTTGTGGATAAACATCCCATTCGCAAGTATCAGCAGCTGAAGATTCATCCCAATTAGGGTTACCTGAAGCAATATTTGATTTTCTGATAAGTGTGTGATCTTTTGTGCCACCTTCACCACAAACATCCCACTCAGAACCTGGATCACCATTCCAATCACCAAGACAATCTAAAATTTCATAATCAGTTTCTGTTCCGTAAACTAAACAGTTACCATCATCACCATTACTTAAGTAAGTAAAAGTTTCATCGCACTCAGCTAAAATAGCATCATCAGCTGAACCATGACATACAACATACACATCACCAGGAGCTACTGTTGCTCCACTAGCAAAATTATTCCAATATTCATATTCACCAGGTACATCTGGGGCATTACCTACTGTTGCAAAAGCATATGCACCTAATGAAACTGGTTGATCTGAGAAATTATATACCTCAAAATATTTATTGTTACTTGAGCCTTCAGCGTACTCAGAAAAGAATATATTTGCAGCATCTACACATGAGCTTCCATTACCGCCACAAACATTACAATCATCTAATACATTACCTGAACAATCACAAGCACCATCTGGAATACCTGATCCACCACAAACACCACAATCATCTAATACATTTCCAGCACAATCACATTCGCCTTCAGCAATCCCCACACATGAACCATCATCATCTGTTGCGTCTGCATTGTAATTACATGCTGTATTATCTGTACAACCGGCCACTTCATCATCATTACAAATACCATCATTATCATCATCGGCACAAGCATAAGGAAGATCAACACATGGGCCTGTTTCAAAATCTAATTGATTTGCATTGATATCTGCAATTACCACGCCGAATAAACATCCTTGAGAATCAGTTACTGTGATTCCTAAATTAACTAAAACGCCACTTCCAGCTGCTATTTCAGCACCAG
Source organism: Fidelibacterota bacterium (assembly GCA_002710085.1). The sequence continues at coordinate 25,660 of PAOX01000014.1, read as the reverse complement.
AAAAAGAGAACCCTAAAATTTTGTTGTCATTAGTAGTTAATTGGAACCCAGAATCAGCTGCAATACCGCCATATACAATATTCACATCTGCACCTGAAATATTAAATTCAAAACCTGCTATTGGAGTATCACTAGAATATAAAACTTCTAAAGTAGTTTCAGTNGCAGCACCTAAACTTATCATATTNCCAACAGAAGAATCAGTGTCCATTACGTGAGAACCCAAATTTGACCAATCATTCTGAGGATAAACATCCCATTCGCAATTNTCAGGAAGTGTAGTATTATCCCAATCACCTGCGTTTCCAGATGTTACTGAAGACTTTCTTACGATTGTATGATCTTTTGTACTACCTTCACCACACACATCCCAACCAGAACCTGGATCACCATACCAATCACCTACGCAATCTAAAATAGTATAGTCAGTTTCTGTTCCAGATACTAGACAGTATCCATCATCACCATTACTTAGATATGTATGAAATTCATCACACTCAGCTAAGATATAGGCATCAGCTGAACCATGACATACNACATATACATCACCAGGCGCNACAGTTGCTCCNTCATCAAATGACTGCCAATATTCATATTCGCCATCCGTNCTTGGCGCATTTGAAACACTTGGGTATCCATAGCCTGATANGTCTATAGTTTCACTGCTAGAATTATAAAACTCAAGATATTTATTATTACTTGNNCCTTCTGCAGCTTCTGAAATGAAAAGTTGGGCACTGATAAAGCTAGAAGCTAATATCATTACCGTTATAAAGTTAAAGAATCGGGTTCTCATTATGATTCTCCTCCATAATTGTTTTTTAATGTTTNATAGACTAGAAATCACCCTTTTTGCCTCACTTTTTGCAAAAAAGTTCCANTCTAATCTTNCTAATTTTTGTTTCTCCCATCGGGAGATGCACACTTATTCTAAGCTAAAAAGTAACTATTCTTAGCAAAAAAACAAAGCATTTAATTTATTTTGATAATCACTTTAATAATATCGATTAGAAAATAGAAAATACAGGCACAATATCATGTGATTTAAAACACATTAAAGCTAGAATGTTGAAATTTATACTGATTCCATCAATTTTAACATAATAGCATTTTGAGCATGCATTCTATTTTCTGCTTGATCAAAGATAATTGAATAGTCAGCATCACANACTGAATCTGTTACTTCAATTCCTCGTTCTGCAGGAAGACAATGCATGAAATAGGTATGCTTATTAGTAGACTGCATTAACTGATCATTAATTTGAAATTTAGAAAATAGTTTTCTTCTTTCATCAGCTTCTTCTTTTTGTCCCATAGAAGCCCAAACATCAGTATATACTACATCAGCATCTTTAACTGACTTGTAAGGGTCATGAACTACTTCTACCGTTGATAATCCACCATCTTGTACTTTTTTTACTAAATCTTGATCAGGCTCAAAACCTTCAGGACAAGCAATAGAAAAATGCATTGGAATCTTCTGAGCTAACATTAACCATGAGTGAACAATATTATTTCCATCTCCTACATAGCTAACTTTAAGATTATCCAGATTACCTTTATGCTCAAGAACAGTGAAAATATCTGCCATAATTTGACAAGGATGATTAAAGTCAGTCAAACCATTAACAACAGGAACAGATGCATAATCAGCCAAATCAATAATATCTTGATGGTTAAATAATCTAGCCATAATCATATCATTAAATCGACTCAAGACTCTAGCAATATCTGCAGTAGATTCTCTTTTGCCAATACCAATATCATTAGGACCAAGATATAATGCATGACCACCTAATCTATAAAAACCAGTCTCAAATGAAACCCTGGTTCTTGCAGATGGCTTAGCAAAAATCATAGCTAAAGTTTTACCTGCAAACGGTTTGTAATTTGCATTTTGCTTAAATTGGTTTTTAATCCATTTAGATCGATCTAAAATTTCAAATATCTCATCTGAAGTTAAATCTGAAATGTGTATAAAATCTTTTTTCACTTTATTTCCTTTCTTAATCTAGCTACTGAATAATTTAATTCTTCCCTATATTTTGCTACAGTTCTACGAGCAATATTAATGCCCTCACCATTTAAAATTTCTGCTAACTCTCCATCCCCAAAAGGCTTGAGTTTATCTTCTGCTTCAATAAGATTTTTAATTTTATCTTTTACATTTTTTGATGAAACCTCACCTTTGTTTGATGACAAGCCTTTAGAAAAAAAGAATTTAAGCTCTTTAATTCCCCATGGCATTTGAATGTATTTTTCTTTTGTTGCTCTACTAACTGTAGAAATATCTACATTTACATCGTTTGCAATATCCTTTAATATCATAGGCTTTAATTCTTTNTGNTCAGAATTAAANTATTGATCCTGTTTATTNATAATGCTTGCTACTATATTTTGTATTGTATGATTTCTAGATTGAATTGCTTCAATAAACCACTGAGCAGATTCAATCTTAGATTTTAAAAAAATCTTTACATCTTTAGTTTGATTCTTATCATTATACATATTTAGATAATTTTCACTGACCAATAGATTTGGGCAGCTTCCATCATTAATAATTATATTCCATTTATTGTTTACCTTTTCAAGAATAACGTCTGGGATAATTGTATTAATCTTATAATCTGTTTCATCAATCATTGATCTTGGGTTTGGATTTAATTGTGAAATAATAATTGATGCCTCTTGTAATTCATCATGATTACATCCAATTTTTCCCATAATTTTTTCATATCTTCGATTCATAAAATCATCAAAATACTTTTCTATAATTGTGCTTGCAAGAGAGGAAATATTATAAATAGATAATTGAGCAATCAAACATTCTCTTATGTTTGAAGAAGCTAAACCTGGGAACTCAGAATGCTTAATCTTTTCAATAATNTCTACAACAGAGTCATTAGATATATTTAATCTATCTGCAATTAATTCAGAATCAATTTCGAGATAACCTTGCTCGTCTAAATTTCCAACTATCTGCTCAGCTATTTTAATTTCTTTATCTGACAAATTATCATCCCTTAATGATGATATCACTTGTTCAGCAATAGTAGAATGATTTTTTAAATTTGATGTAATGTCAATATTTGAATCTGATTGATAGTTAGGAGGAGCCCAATTCTCCTGTTCATCTTCATTATAATCAATAGATTCATTTTCATCATCATTATTATCAACAAATTCAGAATCAGTATCTGATTCATTTTCAACAATTTCTAATGCAGGATTTGATTCTAATTCCTGATATAAACGAGTTTCTANCATAATAGAATTAAGCTGCAATATATTTGCTTTTATTAACTGTTGAGGAGATAAGGAAAAACCTTGTTCNATCCTTTGACTTATTTTTGGCTTACTCATAACTTTCTAATTTAAAATTTTTACCTAAATATTTNTCTCTTACAACCGGATCTTCAGCTAATTCCTTTGATGAACCTGACTTTAGAATAGCTCCATCATAAATTAAATAAGATCTATCAGTAATAGATAATGTTTCTCTAACATTATGGTCTGTAATCAATATCCCAATATTATTATCTCTTAATTTTTTGATTATTTGCTGAATATCTTCAACAGCAATGGGATCAATACCAGCAAAAGGTTCATCAAGTAATATAAAATCAGGATTTAAAATTAAAGCTCTAGCAATTTCAGTTCGCCTTCTTTCACCTCCAGAAAGATGTCTGGCTATACTTTTTCTAATATGNTCAATAGAGAAATCATGTAATAATTCATCTAATTTATGCTTCTGTTCATTTGTATCTAAATCTGAAAATTCTAATACTAATTTTAAATTGTCCTCAACACTTAAGTCAGTAAAAATAGAAGGTTCTTGAGCTAAATAACCTAAACCTAGACGAGCTCTCTTGTCCATACTCAGATTAGTAATGTCTTGATTATCTAGCATAATATTACCTGANGTTACTCTAACCATACCGGTAATCATATAGAATGTTGTAGTTTTACCTGCTCCATTTGGGCCAAGCAGTCCAATGATTTCACCTTTATTTAATACCATTGAAACATCTGAGACTACTTCCCTTTGGCCGTACTTTTTCTGTAAATTATTAATATGTATTAATTTATCACTCATCAAAAACAATCCTCACCAATTTGACCTTTAATATTATAAAATATATAATTTGATAAATCCATGTCAGATTCAAAACCAATAGATTTTTGAACACAAGGACTTTTGTCTCCTTCTGTAATTTTNACAATAGTAACATTATCTTCTGATAGAATACGCTTTGCTCGATTATCCCATAAAACTTTATTACCTAATAACATTAAATTNGTTGTTGGTGAATAAATTACAACATTACCCTCTGCAATCATATTATTATGTCGGTTGTTAATTTGAGCGGAATCTGAATATAAAACAGANGATACAACATCTTGATTTGACCCATAAAATTCAGCTCTCACATTACCTTCATTATCATGTAATTCAAGTGCTAAATTTCTAATCATACTAGAATAAGAAGGACTTTGAATCATAGCTTGTGATAATTTTGAACGTATTTTTGAAGATTCTGGAATATTATAATGAGCTTTTAAGTAAATATGAGTTTCATCTTTAAGTAATTTTGTTGCAAATGCGTTGACAGTTTTTTGATTACCCTTGCTAATTGCTATATCAGCATAATTTAAAACATCAATATCTTCAAATTCTTGTACAGCTTGTTTTGTTTTATTATTGCATGAAAAAAAAATTAGAAATAAAATGAAAATNAATTTAGAACTATGCTCCATATATATTTTTTCTCATTTTATTAAATACATCATCATATATACCTTTAGATTTTAGTACATATTGAACTATTTCAACNAATACNCCCTGACCGCCGTATTTATGTGTCACAAAATCAGCTAATTCCTTTACCTCCGGATGTGCATTTGGTACTGATATTGAAAAACCAACTTTCTCCATCACTGGCATATCAACAAACCCATCACCAATATATAATATATCAGCATGCTCTAAATTATAAATATCTAAAATTTTATCTAGAGCAGATAATTTGTTTACATAACCTTGAAAAATATGTTCTATTTTAAGTTCATTTAATCTAGCGGTAGTTGCTTCAGACTCTCTAGCTGATATAAAAGAAATAGGAATATTTGCTAATTTTAACAACCCTGTACCAAGAGCATCTTCTACATGAAAAGTTTTGAATTCACTATTTTTAGACACAATAATAGTCCCATCTGTTAAAATACCATCAACATCTGAAACTATCATTTTAATTTTAGATAATTTTCTTAAAAGGTCCTCATTCATGATTTAAATTTTATTGCTGCAGATATAAAATCTTTGAATAATGGATGAACATTTACAATTCTACTTTTTAATTCAGGATGAAATTGAACCCCTACAAACCAATTATGATCTTTAATTTCTACAATTTCAACTAAATCTAATTTTTTGTTAACACCTGTAATTGAAAGNCCCTGTTTTTCTAATTGCTTTCTATATCGATTATTAACTTCATAACGATGTCTATGTCTTTCATTAATATTAATTTTACCATATGCCTGATATGAATTACTTTTTTTAGATAAAGTACAAGAATACTTACCTAATCTCATTGTTGCGCCTTTATCAATAACTTTTTTTTGTGCTGGCATCAAATCAATAANTGGATGATTNGTTCTTCTATCAAATTCAGTACTGTTTGATTTNTTAAGATTACACACATTCCTTGCAAATTCAATAACTGCGCATTGCATACCAAGACATATTCCTAAAAATGGTACATTATTTTCTCTAGCATATTGCGTAGCAATTATCTTGCCCTCAATACCTCTATAACCAAAACCTCCAGGAATTAAGATTCCATCAATTCCATCAAACACTTTAAAATTCATATCTTTTTCAATTTGCTCTGTGTCTATCCACTTAACATTAACTTGCGCATCATTATCTATTCCGGAATGAATAAATGCTTCCAATATACTTTTATATGCATCATGTAAACTGTTATATTTTCCACACATAGCAATCGTCACTTGTTTCTTTGGGGACTTATAAGTTTTTATAGCTTTATCTAAATATTTAATCTGATTATGTTTTTTAGAATTTTTAATTCCCAGTTTATTAATGATAGTTTTATCAAAACCTTGATTATATAAAACTAATGGAATCTCATATATTGTATCTACATCAGGAGATTCAAATACATTATCATGTTCAACATTGCAAAAAAGTGCTAATTTTTTCTTTAATTTATTAGTTAAATGATGATTGTGTTGTGTGCGACATACTAAAATATCTGGGGCCAAACCAATTGCACGCAATGTCATAACACTATGTTGAGTTGGTTTTGTTTTCATTTCACCCGCTGCACCTATAAAAGGAAGTAAGGTAGTATGAATAACTAGTGAATTACTTCTACCTTCCTCTAAAATCATTTGTCTAATCGCTTCATAAAAAGGTTGCCCCTCAATATCCCCAACTGTTCCGCCAACCTCAGTAATTACAACATCAAATTTATTAGATTTATTAACACTTTTGATTCTTCTTTTAATTTCATTAGTAATATGAGGAATAACTTGAATTGTATCTCCAAGATAATCACCTCTTCTTTCTCTTTCAAGAACGTCCCAATAAACTCTACCTGATGAGGTTGTATTATTTTTAGTTAATGACTCATCAATAAAGCGTTCATAATGNCCTAAATCAAGATCGGTTTCTGAGCCGTCATCAAGAACAAAAACTTCACCATGTTGATATGGATTCATTGTGCCTGGATCGACATTNAAATAGGGATCTAATTTTTGAATTGTTACTTTCATNCCCATTGACTTTAAAAGATAACCCAAAGACGCNGCAACAATACCTTTGCCAAGACCAGAAATCACTCCACCTAANACNAATATATTTTTCTTGTTATTTTTCTTTGGCATCAAATACTCTTTAATCTAATATTTTTGGAATTTTTATAAACCGCCCAAAAGTTTCAGGAGCATTTTTAAGTGCATCTGAAGATTTAAGAGGTTCTTCTTTATCATCTCGTGTAACATTTTTAATATCACTNACATGAGTCATAGGCTCTACTTTAGAAGTATCTACTTTTGAAAGAATATTAAAATGATTAATCATTTTATCCATTTCTGCTACATAATATTCAAGTTCATCATCAGATATCTCAAGTTTTGATAACTTGGCTATATGTTTTACTTCGTCTATTGTAATTTTTTTATCTGACATGCTTATTTAATTTCCTAAAATGATAGTACAATTTAGTCAATTATTATATATTTTATAAATTATTATATAGTTTTGAATATTTTTTTTGCTAAAATTCGACAATGAGTAATATAACAAATTTATTAGATAGAACGAAAGTTGAGTTTAAAGTCTTTGAAGCAGCAGGTAAAGTTGCTTCTGATTTAAACTATGAAGCATTCGCAATTGGCGGTTACGTTAGAGATGCTATACTAGGTCAATCTTCCCCTGAAAAATACACTGATATTGATATTACTGTCAGAGGTGATTTCATGAAGTTTACTGAACATTTAGCTAAAGAATTAAATATTAAAACAATTGTTCCATTTGAAAAATTTAAAACAGCGCGATTAGTTGAAGATGATTACCAAATTGAAATTGCTGAAACTCGTAAAGAATCCTACTCTAAAGATTCAAGAAAACCTTTCGTAGAAAGCACTACTCTTGAAGAAGATTTGTTAAGAAGAGATTTTACAATAAATGCTATTGCAATGTCTTTAAATAAACAAAATTTTGGAGAAATTATTGATCCTTTAGGGGGAATTAAAGATTTAAATAAAGGTATTCTTATAACTCCACTTGATCCTGATGAAACTTTTAGCGATGATCCTCTTAGAATGTTAAGAGCCGTCCGTTTTGCTGCAAGATTAGATTTTCAAATTGCAAGTAATATCCTAGATAGTATAGATAGAATGTCAAAACGACTTGAAATTATATCATGGGAAAGAATTACTGAAGAAATAATTAAATGCTTAAAAACAGATAAACCAAGTATTGCTTTTTATTTAATGAAAGATACTGGACTGTTGGAGTATGTGTTCCCTGAAATGGATGTAATGTCAGGAATAGAAGTAATAGATGGAAAATCTCATAAAGATGTATTTATCCACACCTTACAAGTTGTAGATAATGCTGCTGCCTTAACTGACAAAATGGAAATTCGTTTTGCAGCATTAGTACATGATATTGCAAAACCTCCAACAAAAAGATTTGATCCAGTTAAAGGTTGGACTTATCATGGTCATGAAGAAGTTGGAAGACGTATGATTAAAGTAGTTGCTGAAAGAATGAAATTATCAAAAGATTTGCGAGATTATTTGATGAATATGACCAAACTACATCTTAGACCTATTGCTTTGGCTAAAAAAAATATAACTGATAGTGCAATTAGAAGGTTAATGGTTGAATCAGGTGAGAATATTGATGACCTTATGATTTTATGTAGAGCTGATATTACAACCAAAAATCAAAAGAAGGTTGCTAAGTATATTAATAATTTTAATCGAGTTGAAGAGTCTATGCAAAATGTAAAACTAAGAGATGAACTGAGAAATTTTCAATCACCTGTAAATGGTATAGAAATTATGAAACTATTAAATTTAGAAGCTGGCCAAAAGATTGGAGAAGTGAAAAAGTATATCGAAGAAGCAATTTTAAATGGAGATATTGAAAATACTTATGATGATGCTTTAGAGTTTTTGTTAAAAAATAAAAATAAGTTTATATAAAAAATTTTAATACCAAATAAAAAGCCCCGCAAATTAAATTGCGGGGCTTTTTTTATATTAAGAAAATATAATTATTAATTACTTAACAAGTAATACTTTCTGAATATCAACATTAGAACCAGACTCAGCNCTAATCATATATACACCACTTGACATNTCAGTTGCATTCCAAGTAAATGTATATGTGTTAGCATCCATCATTCCTTCAGCAAGNACACCTACAACCTGACCAACCAGATTATATACTTTTACTGAAACAAAGTCTGCACTAGGTACATTCAATGAAACAGTTGTACTTGGATTGAATGGATTTGGATAAGCTGCAGTTATTCCGAATTCAGATACTGTNNTTACTTCAATCTCACCTTCTGAATTAGCAACAATCATGTCTACTACTTCAAAAGATTGATTTGCTGTAAAAATCAGNTCTTCTTCAGGTACAACNACAACTAACATTGTGCTTGTTCCTGTTGTTTTATATTCAGAAACCATAGCGTTATTTGTAAGGTNTAATTCAAAACCATTACCGTGTGAAAGTGTCATTTGAACACCACCAATGTAACCATCAGCTGATAGTCTAAGACTATTATCAGCTATTGTCATAGTTGCACTGTCAGCATCCATAGCTCTAGCACCNCCATCAATAATGTAATTAACTAGAAGTACTACATCNACAACATCTAATGAACCNTCGCCATTAATGTCACCACCNTCTAAGTCATTACCATTGATGATTGCGTTAACCATATTAACAACATCAACAACATCTATTGATCCGTCACAGTTAACATCACCTGGCTCACANCCTGTACCACAGTCACCACCATCATTNTCATAACATGTTAAGTCACAACCATAAGCCTGATCTTCACAGTCTTCAAAGCCGTCACCAATCCATGATTCTGGACAACAATCGNCATCNACACAGTCTTCAATATAACCGTCTGGACATTCGCCACCACCAGTAGTTGTTGTTGTACCACCAGTTGTACCGCCGCCACCTGTACAATCGCCACCGTTAACGCATGTTAAACCATCAGCGTTATCAGCACCATTGTAACCTTGGTCATCATGGTATCCTGAACCTGGAGTGTAAATATCATCTCCTTCAGTATCCCACATGTATACAGTTGTATAGTTGTCAAATGTAAATGATAAGTCATTATCAATTGTGTTACCTGGACATAGACCATCACCTAAGTCAGCTGTTCCGCCACCTGAAGCCCATGTACCTGGTAGACCTTCTAGGTCAGCAACACCATTAGCACATAAGTTAAGAGCAGCTGAACCTGGAGAACCAGTACAGTACCAGTCATATGTCATTGTAGTAGACCATATAACTTCGTCACATGCACCACCACCAGTAGTTGTAGTAGTTGTACCACCACCATCGCAGTCACCGCCATCATTGTCATAACATGTTAAGTCACAACCATATGCTTGATCTTCACAATCAGCAAAGCCGTCACCAATCCATGATTCTGGACAACAATCACCATCACCAGAACAGTCAATAATATAACCGTCTCCACAATCAGGTCTGCCTTCATTTTGAATTACATAACCTGTTTTATCATTAATTCTAAGAGAAGAGTTAAGTTTACTTAAAACTGTACCTTCTTTAGCTTTTAATGATCCGCCGTTAATACCAAGAGCTGAAGAGCGCTCAGAAGCTGTAATAACCTCACCAACTTTTTCAGTTCTAAGGTCATCTTGCTTGATAACGTCGGTTGCATTTTTTGTTATTGATATTTCCATTGGAGTTTTGCCCACTCTATGAGGACTAGCTATTAAACTCGTAATAAATAGAGTTGTAATAACCGCTCCAAGGAAACGAAATTTACAAGAATTCATTGTTTCCTCCTTCATCTTGTTCATTCAGTTACTTGTTAGTTACTTATTAGTAATTTTCCGAGAATACTATAAACAATATAAAAAAAAAGGTTATAAGTTGCTAATATTTTTTTATGAGATTTACAATCTGTTACACATATCACATTATAAATGCGATACATTAAAATGATTTTAGAGGGTTACTTCTTCATTGATTTTTAGATTAAATTTTCGCTTAAGATAGTAAGCACATATGTAAAAAATTGGCGTATCAAATGCAGCAAAAAATACTTTAAATAAAAAGCCATTTATAAATAAAATCCAAAACATATCCCATTGTATAGCACCAAAATAACATAGTAAAAATAAAACTGAAAATGTATCTATAAATTGAGAAAAAATAGTTGAAGCATTATTTCTAAGCCATAAATGCTTTCCATTGGTTAATTTTTTCCAAAAATGAAAAAGTCTTACATCTACAAATTGAGCAAATAAATATGCAAGCATTGAAGCAAAAACTGCCGCTGCTGATAATCCAAAAACTTGAGTAAATGTTTCATTACTAACTGGAGACCAAACAGTTGCTTGAACTAAATCTGCTAGAGTAACAATCATCAGCATAAAGATACTAGCGATTAATCCTGATAAAACAACTTGATTAGCTCTTTTTTGGCCATAAATTTCTGATATAATATCNGTNACTAAAAAGGTGANAGGATATGGAAGTAGTCCAACAGATTGTTCAAAAGANTANTTACCAATAAAAGGTAACCATATCTCTACAGTAAAAAATTTTTGAAAAATTAAATTACAAGATACTAACGAAGCAATAAAGACTGACGCAAGTACTATAAATAATTGTAATTCACTTTTTTTAGACTTTGATTCCATATTTTATTTTTTTATTTTTCGCTAATTAGTATTANTTATTATATTCTACGCTCAAAATTACATAAATAAAAGATATGAAAAAAAATAAATTAACATTTTGGGGAGTGCGAGGATCATTCCCAACTCCAGATTCTAATAAGATAGATTTTGGTGGTGACACATCATGTGTATCAATAGAAACAAACGAACAGTTTTTAATTTTGGATATGGGTACTGGTGTAAGAAATCTAGGTCAACATATTATATCTTCTCCTGATTCTCCAAAGATTATAAATATTTTTTTAAGCCATTATCATTGGGACCATATGTTTGGCTTCCTAATGTTTGCTCCATTATTTTCAGATAAATATGAAATTAATATTTATGGTAAAAAAGATCGTATAAAATTAAAAGACATTATTAATCATATGCTAGACCCTATCTTCTGGCCAGCTTCATTTGATGATTTTAAAGCAAAATTAAATTTCTATACTATTGAAGATGAAATGCATTTATCTGATAATTTAACAGTCAAATCCCAAATTCATCATCATCCAAATGGCGCATTTAGCTATAAAGTTTTAATTGATGATAAAAAAATTACTTATATCACAGACTGTGAATATATATCAGGAAATGTAAGTAAAAAATTAATTGATTTTGCTAAAAATTCTGATTTAATCATTCATGATTCACACTTTTCTAAAGAGGATTTACCAAACCATAAAGGTTGGGGACATAGTAGCTGGGATCAAGCGGTAGAAATAGCAGAAAAAAGTAACAGCAAACAATTAGCCTTATATCATTATAACCCTGATTATGATGATGAAAAAATTCAGCTTATTGAAAAGCAAGCTCAAAAAATATTCAAACAAACAATAGCGCCTAAACAAGGTCTTGTTATTTATCTATAATTTTTACCTAAATTATAATTAAATTTCCCTCGTAAATGAAAAAAATATATTGTGATATAAGTGCAACTACTCCTGTGAATGAACAAGTCATTGATTTAATGACTTCAATTCATAAAAGTACTTTTGGTAATCCCTCAAGTGTTCATAAGTATGGACAAGAATCTCATATTGTAATTGAAAAGGCAAGAATTGAAACTGCTCAAGCTTTAAATTGTCATCAAGAAGAAATAATTTTTACAGCTTCAGGAACAGAAGCAAACAATATAGCATTGGAAGGTTTGGTGGAAAGTAATAATCATATTATATCCAGCACATACGAACATCCATCAATTATGAATGTAATTAAAAATCTTGAACAAAAAGGAGCTAAACTAACATTACTAAAACCAAATCAAAATGGGCAAGTTGAGCCTAAAAAAATTGAAAAAGAAATTTCTAAAAATACACGACTTATTACAGTAATGTTTGCAAATAATGAATTAGGTTCAATAAATAACATTAAAAAAATTGCTGAAATTACACAAAAACATAACATTATACTTCATGTAGATGCGGTACAATGTGTAGGTAAAATCCCTATCGATTTAGAAGAAATAAAAATTGATATGATGAGTTTATCAGCTCATAAATTTTATGGACCAAAAGGTGTAGGAGCTTTATTTGTTAGAAAAGGAATTGATTTAAAAACGATTCTAAATGGTGGAGGGCAAGAATTAAATTTAAGGCCAGGAACAGAAAATATAGCAGGTATTGCAGGTTTAGGATTAGCTCTATCAATGGCAGCTAATCATTTAAAAGAAAATATGTTGTATGTTAAAAAATTAGAACAACTATTTATAAAAGAAATAGATAATTATAAAATTAATTATGTGCTACATATAAAAGATAGACTTCCAGGAGTTTTGGCAATTGGTTTTCCAGGTATTGATGGTCAATCTCTATTAATTAGTCTTGATTTAAAAGGAATTGCTGTATCATTTGGATCTGCATGCTCTTCTGGAACAACCAAAGCTTCTCAAATACTTTTAGATGCGGGCATTACAGAAGATTTAGCTAAAAGTACTCTAAGAATTTCTTTTGGAAAAATTCATACTGAAGAAGATATTAAGTATGTCGCAAAAGAATTATCAATAATTTTAAAACGATTAGAAAAAAAATCTTATGCATAAAGATAAAAAAAGAGTTTTAGTAGCTATGTCAGGTGGTGTAGACAGCTCTGTTGCATTAATTAAAATTTTAGAAATGGGTTATGAAGCAATAGGGGTTACNTTAAAACTATGGGAAAACAGAGATAAAAAAACTAATAAAGTTATTGATAGTGACTGTAACTCATTAGATGCGGTAAATGGAGCAAAGATGGTTTGTGATCGCTTAGGAGTACATCACTATACTCTCAATTTTATTGATTTATTTAAAAATAAGGTNGTTAAGAATTTTTCTGATGAATATTTTTCAGGTAGAACTCCTAATCCATGTATAAGATGTAATTCTATCGTAAAATGGGAAGCATTAATTGAACANTTAGATGTTTTTGATGCAGATATGATTGCAACTGGTCACTATGCTAGAATTTTAAAAGATAACAATACATATAAATTATGCAAAGGTGTAGATGAGATTAAAGATCAATCCTATATGCTGTGGCAAATCAAAAAAGAATTATTAGAGAAAACAATTCTTCCTTTGGGAGATTTGACTAAACAGGAAGTGCGTCAAATTGCATTAGACCATAAATTAATTAATGCAGACAGAAATGAAAGTATGGATTTATGTTTTGTTGTAGATGATGATTATAGAGAATTCCTTAGTGAATTTGCACCTGAAAAAATAAAAAATATGACTGATGGTGAAATTACAAATGAAGAGGGTGAGACCGTAGGAAAGCATTCTGGTTATATTAATTATACAATAGGACAAAGNAGAGGATTGGGATTATCATTTCCTGAACCTAGATATGTTAAAAAAATATTACCAAATGAAAATAAGATTATTGTTTCTAAAAAGGATAGTTTATTATCAAATGGATGTTATCTATCAAAGCTAAATTGGATGGAAAACATAAGTTTCCCATTAAAATGCAAAGTGAGAATAAGATATAATAGCCAAGGAGCAGATGCNCAATTAATCAAAAAGAATAACACAATATTTTGTGAATTTGATAATCCTCAATTAGCTGTCACTCCAGGCCAATCTATGGTATTTTATAATAANAACTCAATCATTGGNGGAGGTATCATTGAAGAATAGATTATCTNTTATTNTATTNGCTGCTGGAAAAGGTACCAGAATGCAATCNGACATACCAAAAGTTCTACATCAAGTTAATGATAAAAGTATGATAGAACATGTACTGACACAGACTGACAATCTAAAACCTGATAAATTATTGATTGTCATAGGTTATGAATCTGAACAAGTNAAAAAACATTTAGAAANACGACAAGTATCTTATGCTTTACAAAANGAACAACTTGGTACAGCACATGCTGTTATGAAATGTGAAGATAAATTGAAAGATTTTAAAGGAAGTACATTGATTTTATCAGGAGATGTTCCTCTNATAAAATCAGAAACTTTAATAGATTTATATAATATGCATATCAATAGAAATGCTCAAGCAACCATATTAAGTGCAAAAATAGACAACCCTCATGGATATGGTAGAATAATAAGGGAAAATGATNANTTTGTTTCCATTGTTGAAGAAAAAGATNCTAATCAACATCAAAAAAATATTAATGAAATAAATGGTGGAATCTATATCTTTGATAATGAAATTTTATTTAAAAATATTAAAAAAATAAATAATGATAATAACCAATCGGAATATTATTTACCTGATATTATGCCAATATTACTTAATCAAAATTATAAAGTTATAGTTCATCAAATAAAAGATGAGCATGAAATAAAAGGTGCAAATACGTATGAGCAACTTTTAGAATTAGAAAAATATGCTAAATAAAAATAGACAAACAAAATATAATTCAAGAAATTTTAATTCACTTATGAATTTTAAAATTAACTATCCTTTGGTTAGTTTAATTATAATATTTATTATGATTTCTTATTCAATAATTGATTATAATTTTTTAAATAACAAACCTAAAATAAATATCAGAGAACATAACTTAGAAAAAATCAGAGAATTCAACTTAGCAGATTTATATAATCAAAAAAACTTAAATCATAATCAAGTAAGAATATGGATTCTAAATAATACAGATCAAACAGGACTGGCAAGTAAAATGAGAGACTGCTTTGAAAAAGGCTATAATATTGAAAATAAAAAAATAAAAGGTGATTACACCATATTTAAACAAGATAATTTTAAAAATCAAGATAGATATGATTTAGGAAAAATAAATCCAGATGAAACACAAGTATTTATTCATGTGAATATTGAAGAAAACCCAAAATTTAAAACTCATATCCAAGAATTTTTATTATTTACTGGTTTTAAAAGTGATATTTTAGAATATGAATATAATAAAAAATTATATCAGGAAAGAGATATTACAATCATACTAGGGAATGATTGGAATACAGATAATAACCTCATTTATTGTAAGGAATCAATTAATTAATTATGAAATCTCAAAATATAGAAAATAAAAAAATAGTAAATCAATTTGTAGAATTAATGCAGGATAAAAAAGTCCAAGATATTGTGATTTTAGATGTAAAAGAATTAACATCATTAACAGACTACTTTATTTTATGTACATCTGAATCTACTCCACAAACAAAAGCTGTAATGGATCATATTTACAAGAATATGAGAGCAAACGGCTTGAGACCTAATAATTTAGAAGACACTAAAACATTAGAATGGGTAGCTATGGATTATTTTAATGTGGTAATTCACATATTCAATAAAGAGACAAGAGACTATTATCAATTTGAGCGGTTATGGGGTGATGCTAAAATAGAGAAAATTGATGAATAAATTATTTAAAAATCATATTCAAGATATTTTAAAAGAATTAAAATATCCAATTATCGATATTAATGTACAAGTACCAAAAAAAATTGAACACGGNGACTTAACTACNAATGTNGCAATGTTGTTAGCNAAANGTTTACAAACAAANCCAATTGAATTAGCAAATAATATAATTNAAATTTTAGAATCNAAATTTTCTGATTATTATGAANANANCAATGTTGCAGGACCNGGNTTTATTAATGTAAAANTGAATAAAAATATTATTTTAGAATTAATTAAAGAAATTAAANAACAAAATNATAATTTTGGAAAAAATAATCAAGGAAAAGNTAAAAAAGCAATTGTTGAATTTGTAAGTGCTAACCCAACTGGNCCACTTACTGTCGCNCACGGAAGAGGNGCTATAGTTGGTGATACGGTATCTAGAATTTTAGAATGGAATGGNTACTCAGTAGATAGAGAATATTATTTTAATAATGCTGGAAGACAAATGCGNATATTAGGACAATCAGTACAANCTAGATATCTTAATAATTGTGGTATAGATACTAAATTTCCAGAGGAAGGTTACCAAGGCGAATATATTAATGATATTGCCATAGAATTTCAAAAAGAATTTGATNATAAATATATACATGAAGAAGATGTTGAAGTTTTTAAAAATTATGCCGAACAGAAAATTTTTGATAATATTAAAAATACATTAAATANTCTTAAAATTAATTTTGATAATTATTTTAATGAGGATGATTTATATAAAAATCATAGTATTGANAAGACTGTAACAGATTTAGATAAAAAAGGCTTAATCTATAAAAAAGATAACGCAACATGGTTTGCTGGNAGNAAAGTTAATAGACCTGTCGATAGAGTATTAATCAAAAGTTCTGGAGAGCCTACGTATAGATTNCCNGATATGGCTTATCATAGAACTAAATTTGAAAGAAATTACGATAAGATTATTGATGTTTTTGGAGCAGACCATATGGATGCCTATCCAGATATCATAGAAGCTATGAATCAACTTGAGTATGATAGCCATAAAATTGAAGTTTTAATACATCAATTTGTAACCATTACAGAAAATAANAAACCAATCAAAATGTCTACTCGAAAAGCAAACTTTACTACTTTACAGGAACTATGTGATGAAGTTGGGTCTGAAGTTGTAAGATACTTTTTTGTTATGAGAAANATAAACTCTCATTTAAACTTTGAATTAGAAATAGCAAAAGACCAATCTGATGCTAACCCTATATTCTATCTTCAATATGCNCATGCAAGAATNTGTACAATTTTACGAAAAGCGTCAGATTTAAAATATAAAATTGATGATAAGCAAAATTTNGATGTTTTGAATGAAGAAATAGAAAATGATTTGATGAATTCTATGATNAATTTTCCAAATATAATCAAGAAATCGTATGATAAACTTGATCCTCAAATAGTATCAAACTATTTAGAGGAATTAGCCTCAAAATTTCATAAATATTATTCTAAATGTAGAATAATAACAGAGGATAAAAAAATTACACATTCTCGATTATTTTTAGTAGATTCTTTAAGAATTGTCCTTCGTAACGGTCTTGATGTTTTAGGTATTATAGCAAAAGAAAGAATGTAAATGGATATTAACTTAAATTTAGAATTTTTTATTTTATGTTTTTCTTCTTTATTTGCTCTAATCAACCCAATTGGNAATGTTCCTATATTTATTACAATTACTGAANATTATACTATGCAAGAAAGAAGTAAAATTGCATTAAAGTCTGTCGTTTTCTCATTTGTAGTACTTATTGCGTTTGCATTAATTGGGGATTTAATCTTTTCATTTTATGGAATTACTATTCATGCATTTAGAATTGCAGGAGGTATCTTATTATTTAAAATTAGTTTAGACATGGTTGAATCAAAACGTTCTAGAACTAGGACTACCCCTTCTGAAGTGGAAGAAGCAGAAGGTAAAGATGAAGTAGCTTATACTCCTTTGGGAATTCCATTAATTGCAGGNCCAGGATCAATTGCTTCGATTATGATTTTATCATCTGAAGCTCAAAATTATTTAGATAAAATAACTGTATTTCTATCACTTGCAATTGTACTATTAATTACATTTATTACATTCAAAATGTCAAAAATATTATCTAATTATTTTGGTAAATCTGGGTTAAGAATTATGCAAAGAATAATGGGGTTAATACTCATGGTTATATCAATTGAATTTATCCTTAAAGGAATCAAAGACACCGTTACCAATTGGAGTTTTTAATGTTCAAAGAACTTATAAATACTTGGTTTAAGGTAGATTCTAGAGCTCTAGGTATTTATAGAATCCTTCTTGGTTGGCTTTGTCTTTGGGATATTGCAAGACGTTGGAATTATATTGATGTTTTTTATAGTGATTTAGGTATTAAAAGNCAATATGCTAGAACTACATCATTTACTATTTTTAAATATATTGGAAATGANTCTATTACAGTACATATTGTTTTTATTNTAGGTATATTATTTTCAATTTTATTGCTAATTGGATATAGAACTAAATTATCACACTTCATAGTAACCACTATTATTATTAGTATTCATGTAGCAGCTACAAAAGTAGGAAATTCTGGTGATATGTTTTTAAACTGCATACTAGTTTGGACTTTTTTTCTTCCTATTGGATATTCNATTAGTCTTGATTCTTTAATTAAAAGTCTAAAAAAANATAAGGAAAATAATCTAGAAGAATTAAATGATATTAATTTAGGNNTTAATTCACCAAAACAAATTTATTCAATTGCTTATTTTGCTATGTTATTCCAGATATCGGCTATTTATTTCTTTACTGCGCTTGATAAGCATGGCTATGATTGGACTAGAGGNAAAGCATTNTATAAAATGTTACAACTTGATGGNTTTATTACTCCANTTGGATATTATATTAGAGACTANATAACATANCCTATTTCAAAATTATTAACATATTCAACNTTGTTTTTAGAATACGCNGTTATTTTATTATTATTTNTACCTTTTTATAAACATTTCTTAAAACTNTTTGCTATTATTTCATTAACAATTTTTCATCTTATGATTAGANTAACAATGAATATAGGNCTATTNTCACAAATTATGATTACTTCATTNGCTTTACTTATAGATCAGAAAATTTTTGATTGGATTAAAATCTACTTAAAGNAAAAATATNANGNTAGTNAATTTATTCTNCTNTATGATTCTGATTGTGGATTTTGCCATTATACNGTTAGAATTATAAAAAGANTAGATNNTTTTAATAGAATTANTTTTGATCATGGNTACAGTGATAGNAATTTAAANCCGAAANGATTTGAAGANCTATCNAATGANACNGCAATGTTATATAATCCACAAACAAATCAATTATGGACTCGACANNAAGCCTTTGGAAAGNTACTATCTCTTTTACCTTTAGGCTTTATATTTTCTTGGATATTTTTTATACCTTATATATCTGAAATATTTGGCCTTATTTATGATAGAATTGCTAAAAACAGAACCAAAATTAGTCTATTATTTGGGCTACCTGCTTGTAATCTACCAAATGTTGAAAACAATTTAAATCAAGATAGTAGTTCAANCTCAAAATTTAGCTTAACAATAGAACTTAAAAATTACGCTAACAATCTATTAAATATTATAAATCCTATCATATTAATAATAATGCTAAGTGCTGCATTTAATTCAGCTTTAATAGAAAATCCTGGAGTTCAGTCTTTTCTTACTAGAAATAAATTAATAGAAAAAAAGGAAGTTAAAAGAACTGTTAAAAAAAGTGCTTTAAATAAATCAGGGAATTATTTTAATTGGACAGATAATAAACTATTAGAAAAAGTATCTCGTTTTCCTAGAATGATACAAATGTGGAAAATGTTTTCTCCTAATGTGTTATCAAAAGATAATCTTATAATAGTAGAAGCCTTTTTAAATAATGGTACTACTATTGATCCATTCACTGGTAAAAAACCTGTTTTAAATAGTACTGATTTTAAAATTATAATGAATAATAAAAGTCAGTTATGGAGAAAATATTTTGAAAATTTTAGAAAATTTGATGCAACATATAATGGTAAAAATACATTTAAAAATTGGGTAATGAATCCTAATAATAATTATTTAAAGTATAATTTGAATGGGGAAAAAATTGATTCTATTAAAATATGGAAAATCAGTCAATCATCTCCATATATGTTAACTAACAATGATGGTAGTTTTAATGGAATCAAGCAACCAAAAGAAGTAAAAAAAGAATGTTTAACCGATAAAAAAATATATAGAAACAAAAGGAATGGGAATAAAAATAAAGAGCAGCCTCCGCAATCTATAGAAGAATATCTTAATATACTTAAAGGAACAAAATAAAAAAATTATATTTTATTAAGACTTCCTTGCAAATCTTCAAATAAATCATTTATATCTTCAATACCAACAGATAATCTTACTAAACCATCAGTGATTCCAAGCTTATGCCTTACTTTAGTTGGTATTGAGGCATGCGTCATAGATGCAGGATGACAAACTAAGCTTTCAACTCCACCTAAACTTTCAGCTAATGTGAATATACTTAAATTCTTNACAAATTTCTTAGCTTTTGAAAGTGAACCTAAATCAATACTAATCATTCCACCAAAAACAGATTCATTATTCGGATTTAATTGCTGTTTTTTTGCTACTTCATGATTAGGATGATCTTTAAGTCCTGGATAATAAATTGATTTTATTTTATTTGATTGTGATAAGATTTTTGAAATTTCATAAGCATTATAGTTGTGACGNTCCATTCTAACATGTAAAGTTTTTAATGAGCGCTGTACTATCCAGCAATCAAATGGAGAAGGGACAGCTCCAACAGACATTTGAATAAAGCGTAATTTGTCTATCAAATCATTTTTTTTNGATACTAAAATTCCACCTATTACATCACTATGTCCATTCAAATACTTAGTAATACTATGCATNACAATATCTGCCCCTAAAGTTAAAGGTCTTTGATTGTATGGAGACATAAATGTATTATCAGCAACCAAAATACATTTTGATTTTTTACATATTTTTGAAATTGCCTTAATATCAGAAATCTCTATCATCGGATTTGTAGGGGTTTCTATGTATATCATTTTTGTATTTTTATTGATTGCTTTTTTTATAGCATCTACATCTGTTGTATCAACCCAATGAGGCTTAATATCAAAATTTTTATAAATTTTTTCCATTACCCTGTAAGTCCCACCATATACATTTCTAGTGAAAATAATTTCATCACCAGNGGATAATAAATGAATCACNGCTGAAATTGCTGCCATCCCTGAACTAAAAGCAATACCTTCTTTACCTTCTTCTAAAGCAGCAATATTATCCTCTAAATTTGTNCTAGTTGGATTTCCTGCTCTAGAATAATCATATTCATATTCACCAAACTCTTTTTGNTTAAATGTTGAAGTNAAATAAATTGGCAATGAAACTGCGCCATATAATTTTTCAGGTTCCTGTCCTACATGGATTGCTTTTGTGTTAAACTTTTTATTNTTTTTATTCAATAATACTCCAACCTTGATTTAATANACTTTCTGCTTTTTTAAATTTTATTATTTTAGTGTCTGTGCCATTTGAAATTTTGATTTTATCATTTCGACCATACTTTTTTTGCACATTAGTTTGCACATTAGTTGGATTCATATTTTGTATAGGCTTATTTTGTCCTTTGTTCTGTATTTGAGGAATACCAGCAAACTTATTATGTGATAACTGCATATTTTTAGGAATGCTACTATCAATAATAATTTTAGATTCATCAACTTTAGTAAGATTTGTCCTAAATAAAGTTTTTAAAATATCTTTATTAATCGAAAACATCATTTCTTCAAATAGAATATAACCCTCTTTTTTATATTCAATTAAAGGATTTTTTTGACCATATGCTCGCAGATTGATACCTTCTCTCATTTGATCCATAGCATTCAAATGTTCTTTCCATTTTTTATCTATTTCTCGTAATGAAATAAATTTGATAAAATTATTAAATATTTTATCTCCTATATCATTTTGTTTATAATTAATAATTTGTAGCATATTTTCTTTAATCAGCTTTTTCATTGATTCAGAATCTGAAATATTTTGAATTTCATTACTAATATTAATAGATAATGATTCTAATAGTTCATTACCTAATCCTTCAATATCCCAATTGTTAACAGAGCTAGAATTATTTCCAAAATTAGAAATACAATCATCAATGAATTCATCCATAATCTGATTAATTTCATCCATAATTTCAGATTCATCTAAAAAATAATTTCTTCTTCCATAAATAATTTCTCTTTGCCTATTCATTACCATATCATATTCAAGGACATGCTTTCTAATACTAAAATTTCGTGTTTCTAATTTTTGTTGGGCTCTTTGAACTGATTTAGTAACCATTGAATGAGTAATAACTTCGCCTTCTTCAATTCCTAATTTATCCATCACATTTGCTATTCTGTCTGAACCAAAAATTCTCATCAAATCATCCTCTAAACTAAGATAAAAAATAGTTTCTCCAGCATCACCTTGCCTTCCAGAACGCCCTCTTAACTGCAAATCAATTCTTCTAGATTCATGTCGTCCTGTACCAAGGATAAACAAACCTCCCAACTCTTTAACTTCATCTCCCAGTTTAATATCTGTTCCTCTACCTGCCATATTTGTTGCAATAGTAATTGCACCTTTTTGTCCGGCTCTAGATACTATATCAGCTTCTCTTTGATGTTGTTTTGCATTTAAAACATTATGAGCTATCTTGGAATTTTTTAACATTTTTGATAAAATTTCTGATTCTTCTACTGATGTTGTTCCTACAAGTACAGGCTGACCTTTTTGACATAAATTGTTTACTTTTTTAATGATAGCATCATATTTTTCTTTTTTAGATCTAAAAATATAATCATCATGGTCTTGTCTTGTTATTGGGATGTTTGTAGGAATTTCAACAACATCAAGCTTATAAATTTCCATAAATTCTTGTGCTTCTGTCATCGCAGTACCTGTCATTCCAGATAATTTTTTATACATTCTAAAATAATTTTGAATTGTAATTGTAGCATGAGTTTGACTCTCTCTTCCTACTACAACATTTTCTTTAATTTCAATAGCTTCATGCAATCCATCTGAATACCTTCTTCCATGTAAAACTCTACCAGTATGCTCATCAACAATTTGCACTTTACCTTGTTGTACAATATATTCAATATCCTTTTCATACAAACAAAATGCTTGTAATAATTTATTTATAATATGGATTCTTTCACTTCGCTCTCCATGTAATTGTTGAGCTTGTTGTTTTTTAGTGATAACTTCATCATCAGTAATATCTTTAGTTTTTTCAATATCATAATAAACATCTCCAAGGTCAGGAATAATAAAATATTCAGGATTTGATGATGAAAGATATTCTCTACCTTTTTCTGACAAATCAGTTACTTTTGAATTCTCATCAATAACAAAATATAACTGTTCTTCAATTTCAGCTATTTTCTTCTCTCTGATATATTCACTCTCTGTGTCATGTACTAATCTTTTAATACCAGTTTCTTGAAAAATTTGCATCAATTTTTTATTCTTTGGAGCTCCTTTTGAAGCAATTAATAATTTTATACCTGCCATCTGCTTATCTGTTTTAAGCAACTCTTCTGATTCAACAACTAATTCACTAACCATTTTATTTTGAGCTCTAACTAACGATTCAATTTTATTTCGCCATGTACTATACTCTGGATTTATTGGTGTATCAACAGAACCAGAAATAATTAAAGGTGTTCTGGCTTCATCAACTAATACTGAATCCACTTCATCAACAATAGCATAGAAATGTTCTCTTTGTACCTTTTGATCAATAGATGATACCATATTATCACGTAAATAATCAAATCCAAATTGACTATTAGTTCCATATGTAATATCTTTATTATATGCTTCTTTTCTAATATCTGGAGGCATCCTATCTAATAAACATCCAACTGATAAACCTAAATAGTTAAATAATACTCCCATCCATTCACTATCTCTTTGTGCTAAATAATCATTTACAGTAACTACATGAACACCTTTGTTAGTAATCGCATTAAGTACTATTGGAAGTGTAGATACAAGTGTTTTTCCCTCACCTGTTTTCATTTCAGAAATTTTACCTTGATGTAATACAACCCCTCCAATTAACTGCACATCATAATGGATCATATTCCATACCATATCAGTATCCATAACTTTAAATTTAGTATCACTTAAACGCCTTGCAACATCTTTAACAATTGCAAATACTTCAACCATATGTTCATTTAAATATTCTGTTTCAAATTCCGTGATATTTTTTTCAATATCTATATTAGAACTGTTTTGTTTTTCTAAATCCGCTCTTTTTTCCTGAATATCTTTTTGGAGATTTGATTTTATTTGATAAAACTTATCTTTTAATTCTTGATCATTTAATTGATTTAATTTTTTATATGCACTATTTATTTCATCAATAATTGGTGATATTTTTTTTAAATCTTTATCTGATTTTTTACCAAAAACTTTTGTTATAACTTTATTGAAAATTGACATATTTAAATTTCTATTTTATTATTTTCTAAATCATTATAAAGGGAATCTAATACACCATTTATAAATGCACTACTTTCATTATTGCCGTAAATTTTTGCAATTTCAACTCCTTCTACAATTGATACTTTATTTGGTATTTCATCAAAAAAGAACATCTCTGTAAGCGCTAATCGTAAAATTAATTTATCAATAAGTGCAATTCTTTTTAAATCCCAATTTTTTAATTTTTTAGTAATAAATCCATCAATTACATCTGATTGATTTATAGTAGCTTCTATTAACCTATAAGCATATTCAATAATATTAGTATCTAAAATAGCTTCATTATTATCAATGGGAGAACCATTTATATAAAAGTTATCATGAATTTCTTTATCCTCTAATAAATATTTCATATGCTGCAAAAGTTCTTTAGGGTGGGTCTGTGACATGATCCAAGCATAGTAAATTTGTAAAGATAAAGATCTTGATATTCTTTTTTGAACTCTATTCATTTGGTCAAATTTGCTCATAATATTTTAATCATTTCTAATTTTAAAAGTTTTTTTATACGGTAAATAAAAAGACTTTAAAGTAGAAATCTTTTTTATTCTATCTTCAGCCTGTAAAGCTGCAGCTTTATTAGTAGTAATAGATTCTGTTTTTGCTCTTTTAAAAACACCCATTAATGTATCATATATTTTCTCTGCTTGGTTAAAAGCTTTTTCCTTATTATAACCTTCTAATTCATTAGCTACGTTTATTAAAC
>PAOX01000013.1 GCA_002710085.1 Fidelibacterota bacterium | reverse complement strand
CTATCGCAGAAGTAATAGGCTCTCAAAGGAATGTTACTTACAATATAGAAAACGTTGTAGTTCAACCTGGTGGAAAACCTGTAATACCAAAATTTATCAATACATTTATGAATCCTGGAGATGGTGTGTTATACCCTAATCCTGGATACCCTATTTATGAGAGCCAAATTGAATACAATGAAGGTATAGCTTTGCCATATAGATATATACACTCAAAAGACGGCTTTAAAATTGATAGACCACATTTAGAAAAAATGATTGATAAAAAAACTAAAATATTGATATATAATAATTATCAAAATCCTATAGGAGGCGAATCTAGTGATGAAGAAATGGAATGGATCGCCAATATTGCACAAAAACATAATCTATGGGTTTTAAGTGATGAAGCATATTTTAATATTCAATATTCTGGTACACCAAAGAGCATCGTTTCTATACCTGGCATGAAAGAGCGAACTATAATCTTATATACTTTTTCTAAAACATACGCTATGACAGGCTGGAGATTAGGCGCAGCTATTGGACCTGAAAAAGTTATGAAAATATTTTCAAAATTAGGTACTAATGATGAATCTTGTACGAATCATTTTATCCAGTATGGAGGAATAGAAGCACTTACCGGAAATCAAGATGGAGCGAACAAAATCTTAAATAGATTGAAAAATAGAAGAGATGCGCTTGCAACTAGATTAAATGAAATAAAGGGTTTGCAATTATCTATACCAAATTCCACATTTTATTTATTTCCTGATATAACTGAAATTTATGAATCAATGAATGCTAAATCTTATGAAGAATTTAGAAGGAACACTCTATTAAAAACCGGAGTCTCGTTCTGCACAAGAGAACATTTCGGAAAAACTATTGAAGGTGAAAAAAGAAAATATATACGTTTTGCATTTTCAGGCATTTCAGAGCATAACATCAATCAAGGAATTGAAAAATTAAAAGATTACTGGTTAAGTTTGTAATATATTGCATGATATGGATATTGATAAAAATATAGAAATAGCTAAAACACCNCCATCCTCTTTTTATACTTCTNAATCAATATTTGAAAAAAGTAAATCTATATTTGAAAACTCATACCAATTTATCTGCCATCAATCAGAACTATTAAAATCAACTTCTATCCCATTTAGTTTATTTAAAAATTGGCTTGACATACCTCTTGTTATAACAAAAGAAAATGATGAAATTTTTTGTTTGAGNAATGTTTGTACTCATAGGGGAAATATANTCTGTAACAAAAAGGATCATAAAAATAAATTAGTATGTAACTATCATGGTAGAAGTTTTAACCTAAATGGNAGNATAAATCATGCTCCTGGATTTAAAAAAACTAAAAATTTTCCTTCTGAAGATGATAGCATAGATAAAAATATTAATTTAATTAATTGGAATGGGCTTCTATTTGTAAATGCNGGTCAAAATAAATCAATAATAAACGGACTAAATGAGATCAATAAGCTAGTCCATTGGTACCCCTTTGAAAAACTATCTTTTGATGAGACTTCTTCTAATACCTACAAAATTGATGCACATTGGGCATTGTACTGCGAAAATTATCTTGAAGGATTTCATATAGCTTATGTCCATCAAGGATTATCATCAGATATAGATAATCAGTCTTATGAAACTATACCATTAGAACATGCAGTGCTACAGATAGCTAAATCCTCAAATAAAGAAGACTCACTGGGTGGGAAAGACAAAATTAATGATATTCCCTTAGATAATATCTACGCACTTTATTTTTGGCTATTTCCTAATATTATGCTCAATTTCTATAAATGGGGTATTTCAGTTAATATTATTGAACCTTTAGGNAGGGAAAAAACAAGAATAAGATTTATATCNTTACCTATAAAAGGTTNCAAACAAAGCTCTGGCAATAGTAATAGCGTCGACCATATAGAACTTGAGGATCAGAGAGTNGTTCTTGATGTTCAAAAAGGTATTAAATCCAAGTTCTACGATAGAGGAAGATACTCTGCTGAGCATGAAAAAGGTACCCACCACTTCCATAGATTAATATCAAAACACTTCAATAATTAATTAAAGTAATACTTTAAATAAAATTATTAAATAATATATTTATTTAAACATNCCNTTNTCTCTAAGCTGTCTATGAAATGTGATAGCAAAGCGATGNGATTCGTCTCTTATCTGTTTTAAAAGCACTAATCCAGGTGATGTTTTACTGATAGTTTGAGGCTCTGAAATATCAGGTTTGAAAACCTCTTCCATTTTTTTTGCAAGCCCAATAATAGGGATAAATGAAAGCCCTAAAGCATCAAGAGCACTTTTAGCTGATGATAATTGCCCCTTCCCTCCATCCACCAAAANAAGATCAGGCAAAGGTAATTTTTCATCNATAACTCTCTTGTAACGNCTAGCAACTATCTCTTTCATCATTGCAAANTCATCAATACCTTTAACCTCTTTAATTTTAAATTTTCGATACTCACTTTTTCTAGGCTTTCCATCAATAAAACAAACCATACTTGAAACAGCATAAGTTCCCTGAAGATTTGAGTTATCAAACCCCTCAATTCTTCTAGGAGGAACATCAAGAATTAAGTCTTTCTGAAGAGCTGCAACCATTTTTGAAACAAACTCTTTCCTTCTTTTCTTTTTTGATAGAATACGTTTTAACTGNAGTTCAGAATTTTGAATACATAAATCTAATTTTTGTTTTTTATCCCCTATTTTTGGAACTAAAATTTTAGGTATCTTCCTATCTAAAGCTTCCATCCNTTGATTAATGTCAGACTGAGCTATAATGTCATCTTGAATAATAATCTCCTTAGGAAAATCAAATGTTGATAGATAATACTGCTTAATAAAACCTACAATATTTTCATTATTATTGTCACAAGTATTAATTTCAAAAGTTTCTTTTGATATCAGCTTAGAGTTTCTGTATTTAATCATAGTAAATACACCAATATCATCTTGATAACTAACCCCTAAAAAATCTCTATCAACAGAATCTGTTAGCTTATGGTTTTCTGTTTTGTAAAAATCTTTAATTAATAATATTTGATCCCTCAATATTGCAGCCTTCTCATAATCCATACCATCACTTAATCTTTGCATTTCAAATTTTAAATATTTGACTACGCTCTCTGTTTTACCCTTTAGAAAATCAATAACTTGATTAATTATATTACTATACTTCTCTGTACTTATTAATTCTTTACTCATACAGAAATTACAAAAACAAGACTCCCTTTGTTTTAAATCGCACGTCTTAATAGGAAAAACTTTATATAAAAGCTTTATAACTCCACGTAAATCTCTAGCTTTAGTNTATGGACCAAAATAAAGATGATTATCTTTATTNAAATGTTTAAAACGAANAATTTCAACCTTTGGGTATTTTTCTTTGGTAATTCTTATATAGGGATAAGTTTTATCATCTTTTAGATAAACATTNTAACGAGGTTTGTTGATTTTTATAAGATTTGACTCTGTTATCAATGCCTCTGCCTCATTTTTTACAATCAAGAAATCAATTTCATGAATATGTTTAAGCATAACACGTGTTTTAATATCATGTTTTTTATTATTAAAGTAACTACTAACTCTCTTTTTAAGAGATTTTGCTTTACCTATATAAATAATTTTATCTTTTTTGTTTTTAAAAAAATAAACACCAGGAGCAGTAGGGATAGAACCAAGTTTATCTTTAATTTTTTGAGCCATAAACTATGAGGCTTAAGCCTCTTGACAAAGCTCTAATAACATACCTGGGGTAGAATGTGGATGAATAAAAGCAATTTTCATACTATCCGCACCTTTTTGAGGGGTTTCATTGATTAATTTGACATTTTTTAANTTCAAATAGTTTAGAGCAGCATCTAAATTATCAACTAAAATAGCAATATGATGGATAGATTCACCCTTTTTAGCTAAATATTTGTTAATTACTGAGTCTTTATCGGTAGTAGATAAAAGCTCTATTTTTCCGGAACCTGTATCAAAAATTTCTGTTAAAACCTTTTGCTCATCTATAATTTCGGTTTTTTTTGACATATTAAGTATGTCTTCAAAAAAGGAAGATAGCTTATTTGAATCTTGATTTTGAGCAATACCCACATGCTCAATTCCTAAAATTTTAAAATCCATTAAACTACCTTTCCAATCAAATCATATTCTTGAGCAGAATCAATATTAACATCATAAAACTTTCCAGGNTCTAAATCTTGATTAATTTTTACGTAATTATCAATTGTCGGAGAATCACGAAAAGTTCGACCCAAAGATAAACCTTCTTTTGAAATATCAATTAAAACTTTTTGCCTTGTACCTATCAATGATTGATTTTTCTTGAAATTAATTTTTTGTTGAAGAGCCATAGTCTCATCAAGTCTTTGTTGCTTAACATCTTTTGGAACCTCGTCTTTCATAATGTCCGCTGCCAAAGTATTTTCTTCATGAGAATATTGAAAAACACCTAAACGATCAAATTCAACATCTGAAATAAAATCTAGCATTTCATTAAATTCTTTATCTGTCTCTCCTGGATGACCAACGATAATTGAAGTCCTGATTGCAATATTACTATTTGCGTTTCTAAGAGCCTCTATTTTCTTTTTAATACCATCTGATTTTAAACCTCTTCTCATAATTTTCAATACTTTATCAGAACCATGCTGTATAGGCATATCTATATATGGGATAAGTTTCTCAAGTTTTNTAAAATGATCAATCATATTCCTATGCAAATTTGAAGGGTGAGCATAATGAAGACGTAACCATTCAATTCCATCAATTTTATCCAGTTCAGAAAATAATTCATGAAGAGTTGTTTTAGGTGAAGCATCCCAACCATACGATGTGGAATCCTGAGCAATAACAAGCAATTCTTTAACTCCTCTAGATGCTAACCTCTTTGCTTCTTCAACATTCCATCTTAACGGTTGACTTTTCTGCAAACCTCTCATAAGCGGAATCGAACAAAAAGAACATGCATTATCACATCCTTCAGCTATTTTTAAATAAGAATAATGACTAGGAGTTAATGAAGCTCTAATAATATCAGGGTCATCTAAATTAAATTCCTTACCTGAAATATATCGAATAACTGCTTCATGCTCTTCAGATCCAAAAAATTTATCAACACCTGGGATTTCCTTTTGTAATTGATCACCATAACGTTCAGCCAAACAACCCATCACAATCACTTTATCAATAAAACCTTTTTGCTTTTTCTNTTCTATTTCTAATATTTTTTCAATACTCTCTTCTCTTGCAACATCTAAAAAGCCACAGGTGTTAATAATCACTANNCTAGAGCTGTCAACATCATTAGTCATAGAATACCCAATATGTTTTAATCCAGTTACCAAATATTCTGAATCAACTAAATTTTTAGCACANCCTAAAGTAACTACCGAAACATTTTTATTNTCATAATTATTCATTTGAAATTAAACCTTTTAAAAAGATATCTAAGTCAAAAGGTACAAAATCATCCACACCTTCACCAATACCAATAAAATCTATAGGGATATTCAATTTATCTAGCATTGAAAGAGCTATNCCCCCTTTAGCAGTACCATCCATTTTAGTCAAAATAAGAGAATCTANTGGAATAAACTTACTAAATTCTAAAGCTTGATTCATACCATTCTGNCCAACATTACTATCAACAACTAAGACTACTTTTATTTTTTCATTAAATTTACTAGAAACTTTATACAGCTTTTCAAGCTCCTGCATTAAATTAACTGAGTTATGCAATCTTCCAGCTGTATCGATTATAATTTTATCGTAATTATCCTTTAAGCCTGAATTTATTGCATCATACGCTATTGATGACGGATCCTTAGTAGACTCATTAGAAATAAACTTAACATCCAATTTTTTGGACCATAATTTAAGCTGCTCTATAGCTGCTGCCCTATAAGTGTCTGCACCGACAAGCATAGTTTTAAGTGATTTATTTTTATAGTATTTACATATTTTAGCTGAAGTAGTAGTTTTACCTGTGCCATTNACTCCTATTATCAAAAATATTTTATGATCATCAATACCCTGANCNAGCTTGCCAATTTTTGTTTTTAATAAATTAACAAACCTATCTTCCCAAGATTCATCTCCACTTAAAGGTTTATTTTTAAATTCATCAATAACATTAGAAATTAAATCGTAACTTAAGTCAGATTGAAATAAAACAGACTCTAATTCCTCTATTTCACTNTCATCNAAATATTTTTTACCATGAAAATTAGAAAAAGCATTAACAATATTTTTNCTGGTTTTCTGAAGTCCTGAAAAAGTTTTTTTGATAAAATTAAACATTATTCTTCCTTTAATAAGAAATAATACATTGAAAAATATTTATAAGTTGCTAAAAGGAAAAATATCCAACTAAAAANATAAAAAATACTATTTAACAAATTTAAGTAGCCATATTCTTGATTGATAANGTCAGGTATACGNACAACCTCTAAAATCATACTAATNGCAATAAAAAATAGAAACCATTTACCAAATATATTGGCTTGGAAATATTTNCCTTCTTTTTTAACAAAATAAATTGACATAACAGAAACGACTATATCTCGTATCAATAAAGCTAAAAATAAAGATGAATAAGTAAACCCAAATTGNATCGATAAATAAACTACAAAAACAAGAACNCAAATCTTGTCAGCAATAGGGTCTAAAAATTTACCTATATCAGTAACTGAATTAAAAAGTCTAGCACAATAACCATCAAGNATATCTGTAAGAGCTATTAAAAAACATAAACCCAGAAACCAATAAATGACATAAATATTACTATCTTGATTTATAGAGGACAAAAAGTTCCATAATGGTATAGATAAACACACCCGAAAAAAAGTTAATGAATTAGCAATATTAATAATATCTTTCAATTATGTAACCCTCAACAAATTAAACTCCAAGACTGTAATTAAAGCTTCTTTTAATTCAGAATCTTCAAAAACCTCAAGCTTTTGTCTTGCTTTTTTTGAGACTTCTAATAATTTAGATTCTGCATATTCAATTCCACCTTCATCTATAATAGTATTTTTAATTTTATTGAAATTATTTTTTCTTAACATCATTTTNAAATTNAGCTTAAATACCTTTCGTTCTAAATTNGTTTTTTTATCTAATATATATATTAATGGAAGTGTTAGCATATTTTTCTTTAAGTCATANCCGGACGGTTTACCTGTGTTANCTATATTGCCCACAATATCAAATAAATCATCTTTTATTTGATAGGCCTGACCTAAAAACTCTCCAAATTGAGAAAGAGCATCAATTTTTTCTGGGTCTTTTGTAGCTGTTATAGCCCCAAGTTTACAAGAAGCAGAAAAAAGTGAGGCAGTCTTATCACTAATCATTTTAAAATACACCTCTTCATCAATATTTTTACTTAAAGCTTTTTCAATTTGCAATATTTCACCTTGACTTAACCTCGATGCTAAATTGGCTAAAATTTTAACTGAATCCATAGAATCAATATCTGCCATATTAGTTAACGCCTTTGAAAAAAGATAATCACCTACTAAAATACTTAGTTTATTTTTCCATATTCTTCCAACTGACGGCCAACCTCTCCTTAAATCCGAATCATCTACAACGTCATCATGCACCAATGTTGCCACATGTAAAATCTCTAATAAAGATGCCACTTTATAAGTCTTTAAATTTACATCACCACAAATTTTTGCTGATAATAAAGATAGCCTAGGCCTTAGCCTTTTACCTTTTTTTCTAACCAGATATTTTACTATAGTATTAATTGTTTTAACCTCAGAATCTAATGATTCATTAAAACATTTATCAAATTCTTCTAGATTTAATTCTATAGGTTTTGAAATTTTATTCAACATACTTTTCATTTTTCTATCCTAAATATATAACTAACCATTATTCCTAATTCGTATAACATATAAAGAGGAAAAGCTATTAATAGCTGACTTAATGGATCTGGAGGGCTTATTAATGCTCCAAAAACAAGAAATAAAACAAAAGCTATTGAACGCATTTGCTTTAAAAACTCATAATTAATTATCTTTAATTTAGTTAATATTAATGATATAATAGGCAATTGATATATAAAACCACTAACCACAATTAACCAAAATGAATAAAAAATATAATTNAANCGTTCAGGGTTAAATTCAATTTTTGGATCAACCAANTTTATAAAAAAAGATATTGTAGATGGAAATAAATAAAAGTAACCAAAAGCACAACCTATTANAAAAAATATAACAGAAAAGATAAAAATTATAGATAAATATATTTTGGATATTTTTGGAATNGCTGGATATATAAATTTTAAAATTTCAAACACAAAATATGGGAAAACAATAATAAGTGAAGTAAAAAGTGAAATAACAATCTTAACCATAAAAGGACTAGTAATTTTAATGTCTTGCAACTTGAAATTTTCTAAACCAAGACCATTAATTGGNTGCATAATAAAATCTTGAATAATATCAGAATAAACAAATGAACAAACCATAAGTATAGATATTATTAAAAATATCCTTATTAATGCCCATCTTAATGCTTCTAAATGCTCTATAAATGTCATATCATCTTTGGGAATCATTTTTTTAGAAGTCTATTTGCCATCTCATATGGAGACGTCCTTTTATTATATTCTAGATTTAACTCTTTATCTATATCAATATCAATCTTGTTAGACCAAAATTGTTCAATTAAAAAGTTNCTAATAAAAGACTTTACAGTTTTAATATATCGTTGATTAAGTTTTCGGGTNCCTGCTGTAGATGAATCAAGAAANTCTTTATGTTTNATAATAGATGAATACAATAAATCNACACCTTCAGAAGTAGTAGCTATAGTTTTAATAATATCGGGTGACCAATCAGATTTATCATTTAATTCTAAGGTTTTATTGAGAGATGTATATAATCTGTCTGCACCTTGCCTATCAGACTTATTAATTGCATATAAGTCTGCTATCTCCATTAAACCACCTTTCATCATCTGAATATCATCACCTGACTCAGGCACCAAAGTCACAACCACAGTATCAACCGCTTCAATAACATCAATTTCTACCTGACCTACACCTACTGTCTCAAAAATAATAACATCAAAATTACAAGCATCAAAAATATCAGAAACTAATTTAGCCGATATAGCAAGTCCTCCTTGGGAACCTCTAGTAGACATACTTCTAAAAAATGTATCTTTATTTTTAAAATCATTAACAAACCTTACCCTATCCCCTAAAATAGCCCCTCCATTAAAAGGACTACTAGGATCAATAGCAATAACTGCTACAGACATTTTTTTTTCAAGCATAATTTTAATTAATTGATCTGTTAAAGTACTTTTTCCTGAACCTGGAGCACCAGTTATGCCAATACGATAAGCGTTACCTGTATATGGGAAAATAGATGAAAGAAACTCTAAATATGAATCTTGTTGATTTTCAACTAAAGATATACATCTAGAAATAGTCCTGTTATCTCGTTTTTTCAGATTTTGTATTATATCTTCAGTCATTATATACTAAAAATATTAAATAGACTTACCAAAGATTTGCTTAAAAAAAGCATAGTCAGGAATAACTAATGTATGACCTACTTTTGAAATCATACTCTTATTCTCAAGTATTTTAAGAACACGAGAAACAGTTTCTCTAGATGTTCCAGCCATATTAGCAATATCTTGCTGAAATGGTAAATTTTGAATTGTAACTTGACCTTTTCTGATCACTCCCATATCTTCAGCTAAATTTAATAAAGAGACCCCTATCCTATGTTCAGCATCCGATAAAGATAAAGCTTCAATTTGTTGGTCTGATTTTCTTAATCTTTTTGCTAATTCACACATAAGATTAAAAGAAACAGAAAAATTATGTTTTAGTATATCTAAAAAATCTTCTTTATTTATTGCTAATAATTGGCAATTTTCTTGTGCCAATGCATTTGCAGACCTTGCTTCTCCATCTAAAATTGCTAATTCTCCAAATATCTCACCAGGACCTAATAAAGCTAAAATAACCTCTTTTCCTTCATCGTTAACTCTAGTAATTTTAATAGTTCCAGATTGGACAACAAAAACCAAATCACCATATTCCTCCTCTAAAATAATCATACTATTTTTAAGGTATTTCCTTGGTTTAAAAAACTTTTTCAAAGAATTGCACTGCTCATCTGATAAGCTAGAAAATATGTTTATAGAATTTAAAAAATTGTCTGTCATAATAAATTTTCTTTCTAAATTTGAATATAAGTTAAAATGAATAAGAGCATTAAACAATAAAATTAAAACTATTATTTGTTATTTTCAGAAGACATTCCATATATTTGGGTCCTGATTATCATTATTAAAATAAAGAGGAAAGAATGAGCGCAAAAGGAACAGTTTTAAAAAGAGTTAGGCAGTCTAGAAAAGCAAATGCTACGAACAAGCATTATAAATCAATTGTTAAAACAGCAATTAAAAAAGTTTTAAATGAAACTAATAAAGAAAATGCAACTAAAGCTGCTAGCTCAGCCTTTTCTTCTATAGATAAGGTAGCTTCTAGAGGAATTATACATAAAAATAAAGCAGCTAATCAAAAAGCTAAAATCTCAAAGCATTTAAGTAATATCAAGTAAATTAGTATGGCTTTCTGTAATTAGGAGCTTCTTTAGTGACGTCTAAGTCATGAGGATGACTTTCGATTCTGCCAGAACTCGTAATTTTAATGAATTCAACTTTTTTAATAAAATCTTCTAAGTTTTTTGCACCACAGTAACCCATAGAAGAACGTACGCCCCCAAGCAATTGATGAACCAATTCAGACAAAGCACCTTTAACTGGGACCATTCCTTCTATACCTTCAGGAACTAATTTTTTATGTTTAGTACCTTTCTGAAAATATCTATCACTACTGCCTGATGTCATTGCTGATATAGAACCCATACCTCTATAAGTTTTATAGCTACGACCTTCCCATAAAACAATTTCTCCAGGACTTTCATCGGTACCTGCAAAAATACCACCTAACATTACAGCATTAGAACCTGCAGCTAATGATTTAGCTATATCTCCAGAATAACGCATACCACCATCTGAAATAATAGGAATGTTTCTTTTTCGAGCAATTTCATACGAGTTTAATATAGATGACAATTGAGGGACCCCAACTCCAGCTACTATTCTAGTTGTACAACTAGAACCTGAACCAATACCTATTTTAACCGCGTCTGCCCCACAATCTATCAATGATTCAACAGCTTGAGGAGTAGCAACATTACCAACAATCAAATCTATATCTGAAAAATGTTTTTTAATATTTTTTGCCATATCCATGACAGATTTAGAATGACCATGAGCTGTATCAATAACAATTACATCTACATTGTTATTAACTAATTCCGAAACCCTATCGATTGTATCAATATCAATTCCTACAGCAGCACCTACCAACAATCTACCATGCATATCTATTGCAGCATCGGGAAAATTTTGTTTTTTTAGAATATCTTTAACTGTTATTAAACCAGTGAGATCACCACCATCATTAACAACTAATAATTTTTCTACCCTATTTGTTTGTAATACCTCTTTTGCTTCTTCTAAAGTTGTTCCTTCTTTAACTGTTATCAGATTTTGATCAGTCATTCTATCAGAAACTTTCAAATCTAAATTAGTTTCAAACCTAATATCTCTATTTGTAAGAATACCTTTCAATTTACCTTGATCAACTACAGGAACACCAGAAATATGATATTTTGACATTATTTTTAAAGCGTCTTCCAAAGTTTTTGAAGAATTTATTGTAACAGGATCAAGAATCATTCCACTTTCTGACCTTTTAACTTTATCAATTTCAGCGCACTGCTCAGCTATAGTTAAATTTTTATGTATAATACCAATTCCACCTTCTCTTGCAAGAGCAACTGCCATTTTACTTTCTGTAACTGTATCCATAGCAGCACTCATTAAAGGTATATTAAGCTTAATATTTTTTGTAATAGAAGTAGATAAATCAACTTCCCTAGGTAAGACCTCAGAATACTGAGGAACCATCAAAACATCATCAAATGTTAAGTTTTCTTTAAAATCCATAATTACTCCTCATAAAGATTTCCCAATTTTTGTTCAATTACATCTACTATTTCACAACTTTTAACTAATTTTTTCATTGTATTATGATCCTCATATAGAGGTCTATCAATATCAAGAAAATCAACATATTTTCTAATAAGGTCCTTCCCTAACTGAACACCGTCTCCAAATTTGTGTGTTCTAAAATCCAAAGCTTGAGCAGCAGCCATTAGCTCTATACCTAAAATACCATAAGCATTATCTAATATTTGATTATTTTTTAAAGCAGTATTCATTCCCATAGAAACGAAATCTTCCTGATCTGCAGCAGCAGGGATAGACTGAATACTAGCAGGAGCTGACAAAATTCTTTGCTCTACAATTTGCATATCAGCTGTATATTGACTTAGCATCAAGCCAGAAAACATACCTGCACCCTTTGTTAAAAAAGCTGGCAACCCATTACTAAGAGCTGGGTTATTAAGTCTATTCATTCTTCTTTCAGATAAAACAGAAATCATAGTAACTGCAGCACCTAAATTATCTAAAGGCAGAGAAACAGGTGTTCCTTGAAAATTTGCACCTGATAACTGTATACCTTTATCAGCAAAGAAAATAGGATTGTCACCCACTCCATTTAATTCAATCTCTACTTGAGTTGTACAATATTCTATAGAATCAATAACCGCCCCAATAACCTGAGGAGTAGAACGCAAAGAATAGGCATCTTGTAGTTTAGTTTTAATTTTTCTATCTATTAAGTCACCATTTTCTAAATTTTTCCTTAAAGCACAAGATGATTTGACTGCACCAGAAAAACCTCTAACTTCATGAATAAGATGATTAAGTGGCCCTGGGTTTGCTAATAAAGCATCATATGACATCGCAGCTGCAATTTCAGCTTGCTTAACCCATTTAATAGTATCATATATAAAAAGAGCGCTCATAGAAGTTAATAAATTTGAACCATTTATAACTGCTAAACCATCTCTAGCCTCTAAACCAGGTATAGCAATACCTGCTTTAGACATAGCGTCTTTAGCATCAAACAATTCATCATTATAATAAGCTTTACCTTCTCCTAATAAAACAAGAGCAATCTGTGACATAGGGGCCAAATCTCCACATGCACCAACAGAACCTTTAGTACATACCTGAGGCGTAACACCTTTATTTAGCATTTCTACTAATGTTTCAGTAATTACCAATCTACAACCAGACATACCTTTAGCATGTACATTAATTCTGCTAAACATAGCAGCCCTAATATGTTCTATAGGTGCTGGATCTCCAATTCCTGCTGAATGATTATAAATTAAATATTTTTGAAAATCTTTAATTTGATCTGGATTTAAAATGGTTTCAGAAAATTCACCAATACCAGTATTAATACCATACATTATTTCACCAGCATCAATTTTATCCTCAACTAGTTTTCTGCATTTTTCAATTTTAGAAATTGAATCCTCTGATAAAAACACTTTTTTACCATGCCTTGCAACATCAACAAGTGTCTCAATATTTAAATCATAACCTGTAATTTTAATGCTCATAAAAATCCTAAAAAATTTGGACTTAAGTTATAAAAAAAAGATACTATTAACCTAAAAAATTATCTATCTCATTTATTATTTCTGTTATATCTGAATAAAATTCCGGCTTCATAGTCAATTCATCGAGTATAAACTTACCATATCTAGATTGAGAAAGTCTAGGATCTGTGATAATGCATACACCACTATCTTTATCGCTTCTAATTAATCTACCAACTCCCTGTTTTAATTTTAATATTGCGTTAGGAAGCTGTAAATCATAAAAAGAATTACCACCTTCACTTTCTATTTTATTACTTAAGTAATAATTATATGGATTCGATGGATTGACAAACGGTATTCTAATTATAAATAAAACCTCAAGAAGACTTCCTCGTAAATCTACCCCTTCCCAAAATGTAGCTGTTGCTACTAAAATACCTGCCTTAGTTTTTTTATAATTATCTAATAATCTCTTTTTACTAAATTTAGAAGTTTGTGTAAAAATAGTGTTTTCATCTAAATTACAATTATTAATCAAATTGTTTGAAATGGATCTGACCTGTTTATATGATGTACATAAAATTAACATTCTTTTTTGTGAGGATGTACTAACGTTCGCAATTTGCTTACTAATGTCATTAATATAATCACCTGAATTAATATCAATTGATTTATTATAAATATAAAATTTACTTTGATCTTCATAGTAAAATGGAGAATCATATATCTTAGTCTTCAAATCACTCAATTCCTCTTTGGGAAACTCAAACTTATTAAAAAAGAAATCAAATGAATTATTAATAGTGAAAGTTGCAGAACACATTAAAAAGGATGGGTAGGTTTTATGTAATTTTTGAGTTATAAAGTCTTTTATATCTGTATTAGATATATATACCTTGAAATTATGATTATGACCCCTTTTATATATAGAAATCCATTTCATATAATTTGATTTATTCTTTGAGAATACTTCAGCGATATGCTTTAATTCTGAAATTTCATAAATCGCAAGCTGTAGTTGCACTAGTTTACTGTTACCTTCTAAAATTAATTGAATAGAGTCCTCTAGTTTAGATATATCAGAATAAATACTACTTAGATCAAAACCATTGATTTTAAATTCTTCATTAGATAAGATAATATCACGTGTGCCGTATTGCAAATTCAGATAATCTTCCTCAAAGTTATATTTAAATAGATTAAATATTTCCTTACTATTTTTTAATAAAGAACCAACAGTTGAATTCATTTCTTCTAATAGGGCATAATCATCATATTTAACTGATTGTGTTATTTTTTGTATTGATGTTATAGATTTAATAAATCCAAAATCTGAGAAACTCGATGTAAGCTTATTCTGTATGGCGTTAATCAAATTATGCCCCTCATCTATAACTAATACAGAATCTTCAGGCAAAACAGAAGAGTCTCCAGAAATATCAGAACATAGAACTGAATGATTAACAATAATAATATCTGAAGTACCTATTTGATTAACAATCTTTTTATAATAGTCATTTTGAGCAAAAAATTCATACCTATTTACATCTAAATTTGCGTCATCTTCAAGTTTTGGATATGTCAATTTATTCCATAAATTACTTATTCTTTCTCTGTTAATACCATTACACTCCTCTATGTCACCGGTCTTTGTAAAATGAGCCCAAACTATTAAAGTAATACATTCATAAATTTCTTTATCATCCATAAAAATATGATCTTTATCTAATATTTTTTTTAGATTCTCTTTTGAGATATAATTATTTTTTCCTTTTAATATTATTGACTTTAAATTTACATTTAACTTCTCTGTTAGTATAGGTATATCCTTATAAAACAATTGCTCTTGTAGAGTTTTGGTAAAAGTTGAAATAATAAGCTTTTTATTATTTTCTTTAGCATATTTTAAGCCAGATATTAAATATGATAATGATTTACCCAAACCTGCNCCCGCTTCTGCAATCATTACGGATTGAGAGTTGAAATTATCATATAGATCATTAGCAAGCATCTCTTGCACATCTCTTTTTGAGTAATCATCCCAAACTTCAGATAATTTACCATCATCACCAAACCAAGAGCTTATATCTTCAGAAAAATCATTAATATCACTATCTGTATTATCCAATATATTATTTCGCAACACAAATGATTCTATAGAGTTATAATCAGTAGCAGTATTTAATTTTAAATAATTATAAATATTGGATAGCAAAAATTGATTATACAGATTCTTTTTATGATTTAATTGATTGATTTTCTCNTGAACTACAAAAGGAATNGAAAGTATTTGCTGAATTAGCTTAATTAAAATTATCCCTGTATTAATAGCATCTGATTTAGCTCTATGAGAATTTTTGATGTCTAAATCAAAGAATAATGATAAATATTCTAAATTAAATTTTTCGAAATTAAATAAAAATGAACGAGACAATAAAAGAGTATCACAAGTATGCTCAACATTAATTTCCTTATTATGCTCATTTACTACCTTACTTATAAAANTTAAATCAAATTCTATATTATGAGCCACTAAAACACTATTACCAATAAAAGATAAAAAATCATCCAATACACTTTCAATTAAAGGTGCATCCGAAACCATTTGGTTATTAATACCTGTCAAATCTATAATTTGCTTAGAAATTTCTTTTTTAGGTTTAATGAGGGTAGTNAAATCAGAGTGATATTCACCATTAACAAATTTTACAGCTGAAATTTCAATAATTTCATCTTTATCAACATTAAGGCCAGTCGTNTCTAAATCAAAAGAAATAAAATTGCTAAAACCAATNTCATTTAATATATTTTCAATATTCAATTAATCGTTTTCATCAATTACAAACTTTGGAAAATGCATATCAAACCTATGCCAATAGTAATATTTNGATATATAGAAGACTATAAAAACAAATAGAAACANGTANGGAAATAAAGTCCATGATAGAAGAATATTAATAACCATTATAGGATATATAAATGATCTTATAGAGTCTTTAGGTAGACCTCTAAATAGCCCATAAATATAAAATGGTAATATTATTAATGCATAATGTGAAACTACAGGATCTATTTTAAAATTATATGTTAGACAAAAAAGACCAATAAGCACAAAAATTGATAGTAAAAAAATATTTTTTCTATTTATACCCTTTTGTAAAGTAAGTGTTTTTTNATGTTTAGATGCTTGTTCAAAAAAGACTAACTCATATGAAAGAATTACTGGNAATACTGCTAATAAATAAATTGGGATGTAATTTAAAATGAGAGTAAAACTAATAACNTTGTAAATCCATCCTGATATAAATAATAAAAAGTTTGTAAAAATTGAAAAAATAACATTNTGTATGAAATTTTTATTTTTAATTACAACCNTGTAAAAAAATAAATTTACATATGAATATAAAAGAATNGTAGGAATTATACTAATTGAAGAGATACCTATAATCAAAACACCTAAAAAAATACTTANAATCGATAGTTTTTTCATTTTTTCTTCATTAAGNATGTAAGAGGCTAAAATTGGATAATTTAAGTTATTATCANCTCTAACATAATCAAGCTTAGTTAAATCATATGCATATTTTAATTGATCAAGTTCATTTTGAATATTTAGACCTCCTAACAAAAGAAAAAGACCTAAATAGACTATTATATCAGCATAATTAAAGTTAGTACTAAAATATGAAAAATAAGATGAATCAACTTGAAAATAAGCTGAAGCCATNCCCCATGAAAAAATAGCCGCTAAAACAAGAAATTTNGGAAGATTAAAAACAAATAACCAATCTAGTTTTGATGAAATAACTTTATGNATTTTATGATTTTTAAAAAAAGACTTAATCATTATTTTTTTTTCTATGATTATGCAAATTATCTAAATACTCTNGAGTAACCCCTTCTGTTATATATTTACCATCGAAACATGAAGTATCAAAATTATTAATTTTAGAATTTAACATCTTAACAGAAGATACTAAATCTTCAATATCTTGATAAATCAATTGATCTGCACCAATTTCTTTGCATATTTCATCTATTGAACGATTGTACGCAATAAGTTCTTCGACAAAAGGCATATCTATGCCATAAACATTTGGAAAAATAATAGGAGGAGATGCACTGGCAAATATAACTTTCTTTGCTCCTGCATCTCTAGCCATTTGAACGATCTGCTTACTTGTATTACCTCTCACAATTGAATCATCAATTAGTAAAACATTTTTTCCTTTAAAAACAGAAGAAATTGTGTTTAATTTTTGCTTTACTGATTTCTTTCTAATTCTTTGACCTGGCATTATAAAAGTTCTACCTATATACCTATTTTTAACAAAACCTTCTCTGAGCTCTTTTTTTAGTTCAACACTGATGGGTAAAGCACTAGTTCTACTGGTATCTGGAATAGGTATCACTGTATCAATATCTGCTAATTCTTGTTCTGTTAATACTTTTTTGATTTTTTTTGCTAAAAATTTTCCCATAGATAGCCTACTATTGTACACGTTTATATTATCCATAGTACTATCTGGACGAGCCAAATAAACATACTCAAAAATACAGGGCGAAGCTGGACGTGATTTTTTATAAATATGTGAACTTTTCTTACCATTAATATCTATAAAAACAGCCTCACCTGGTTGTAAATCATTAACATTTTTATCATATCCTAAACAATCTAAAGCTACACTTTCAGAAGCAAACATGTGGTTTTTACCTTTCTTCTGCCCATATACCAAAGGCCTTATCCCATCAGGATCTCTAAAAGCTAATATCCCATAACCCAAAATCATTACAATAACAGCATATGCTCCATTAACTCTATCATGAACTTCATCAACAGCTGAAAAAATATCAGCAACTTCTAATTTATTATTTGCTCTATGATGAAGGGCATGAGCAAATACATTTAATAATACTTCAGAATCTGAATTAGTATTTAAATGCCTTAAATCCTGTTCACACAATTGATTTGCTAATTCTGTTGAATTTACAAGGTTTCCATTATGAACCAATACTAAACCAAATGGAGAATTAACATAAAATGGCTGTGCCTCATCATTGCTAGCGCTGCCTGCAGTCGGATAACGTGTATGACCTAAACCATATTGCCCTTCTAAACCTATCATTTTTTGATCTGTAAAAACATCTCTAACCAAACCATTATCTTTATGTAGAACTAAACTACCATCAGCTTTACAAGTAGCCATACCAGCAGCATCTTGCCCTCTATGCTGCAAAACGGTCAAAGCATTATACAATGATAAACAAACGTTATTTCTTTCTGTGAACATCCCTGTTATCGCACACATATTTTATTTATTAACCTCATCTTTTTTTTGTTTTGGAAAACTCTTCAAATTATTATCTACATACGCATCAATAACGCCATAAAAATAAAGACCTAACATCCACCAAGCATAAGTGTTTCTCTTTGCAATTTGATCGTTTTTATTGAAATCTGAAAACTTATAAAATGAATATGCTTGACATGATGCGAGTAATCCTGCTTTTATATATTTTTCATTATTAATTTGACCTACTAATGGTATTAAGTTTATTTTCCAGTCAATTTTTTTTGTTCTGAATTAAAGGAATTATTTGAAAAAATAATTGAAATCATCAATAAACATATATACTTACTCATTAATATAACCTATTGCTTCTATCTCTACTCTAGAATCCTTAGGTAAAGCAGATACTTCTAATGTAGACCTTGCAG
This sequence comes from Fidelibacterota bacterium, assembly GCA_002710085.1. The sequence continues at coordinate 17,522 of PAOX01000013.1, read as the reverse complement.
GTAATGAATTATCAAAATATTGCTCAAATATTTTATTTAAAATATTAAAATTAGATAAATCTGTTAAATATACTGTCAATTTGATAATATTAGACATTCCACTTCCTGAATATTCTAAAATTGCTTTTAAATTATCTAAAACTTGTATGCACTCTTCCTCAAAATTATCAACTACCATAGTACCGTCAATTTTTAAAGGAATTTGACCTGATGTAAAAATAAAGTTTCCTATAATTTTAGCCTGAGAGTATGGACCTATTGCTTGAGGTGCTTTATCAGTTTTTACAGTCTTCATTTCTTTTCTCCTATATATCCCATAAAGATAACCCAATATCACAATTTAATTTTCGATGTAAATGATATTCAGCTGTAAAAATACAAAATTCAGCTGCGGCAATTACTTTAGCATCAAACAAATGTCCACCATATACTTTAAATTTAGTGTCAGAAAAACTAATGTGAGTATGAATNAATGATTTATTATCAACTAAAGATACGTTCCCAATTAAAGACAGTAATTCATAATCCTCATCAAATAGTTTTTTTACATATATTTTTTCTTCTATATCCCAATATCCAATTTCAATATTAGAAATAGCTCCTAAACCATTAANCCAACCTGAATTTAAACCCTCTTTTTCTGCAACATTCAATAAACTTTGATTTACCAATTCACCTTTATCTATCGATACAAATATCTTATCATCAACCTTATTGTACTTCATTTTTATTCCACCTTAAATTCAACTCTCTATTTGCTTTTGTNTCATCTAATCTACTAACTGGAGTATTAAATGGTGCATTTACTATTTTTTCTTTATCTAAATCAATATTTTTATCAATTTCAAGCATTGCTTCAATAAATCTATCAAGTGTATCTTTATCTTCTGATTCAGTTGGTTCAATCATAATCGACTCAGGAATGTTCGTAGGAAAATAAATGGTTGGAGCATAAAAACCATAATCAAGAAGAGCTTTAGCAATATCCAAAGCTTTCACACCTTTGTTTTTTTGTTTTAAAGCTGAAATAACAAATTCATGTAGAGTCCCATCTGAAAATGGAATATCATAAGCTTTAGAAAGACATTTTTTAATATAATTAGCATTCAAAATAGCATGTTTAGTCATATTTTTGACACCATCTTCACCTAACATTTTAATATATACAAAAGCTCTTACAAGAATACCAAAATTTCCATTATACGAATGTATTTTACCTATTGAATTCTTAATATTATAATCCCAAAAATATTCATCTTTATTTTTCTTAGCTAATGGATAAGGNAGCATATCTTTTAATTTATCAACCACACCAATTGGTCCAGCACCAGGACCACCACCACCATGAGGTGTAGAAAATGTTTTATGGACATTAATATGAGTTATATCAAAACCCATGTCTGCAGGCTTAGCTAAACCTATNAATGCATTCAAATTAGCTCCATCCATATACATAATACCATCAACTTCATGAATTAAATCTGATATTTCAGATATTTGATCCTCAAACAATCCTAAAGTATTAGGTTGAGTAAGCATCATACCTGCAACATTTTCATCAATTTTACTTTTTAAATCATCCATATCAACTCTACCTCTGTCATCGGTACCTAATTCTACTGGTTTATATCCAGCTAAAATAACACTTGCAGGATTTGTTCCATGCGCACTTTCAGGAATTAATACAATATTTTTATTGTTATTTTTTAATTCATGATATTTACGCATTAATAGAAGCCCCACAAACTCTCCTTGAGAACCTGCAGACGGCTGTAATGTAAAAGCATCCATGCCAGTTATTTTTTTTAGCATTTCTTCTAATTCATAAACAATACTAATAGCTGATTGAGAAAATTTATCAGATTTATTNGGATGAGCAGAAGAGAATTGACTTAAAGAGGCAATATGCTCATTTATTTTTGGATTATATTTCATAGTNCAGGAACCTAATGGAAATATATCTTTATCTATATGATGATTTTTTGTAGATAAATTTACAAAATGACGCATTACCTCAGGTTCACTTACTTCAGGCAAATNAGCTTTATTAGCNCTAACCAAAGATTTTGATAAATAATCTGATAATTCTAATTCAGGAACATCTGCATTAGGTAAAGTGCACCCTATTTTACCTTCTACACTTTTAGAAAAAATAATTGGNGTTTCTTTAATCATTTCAACCTTTCATTATTATTGATTTAAGATAATTATAAATATAATCAAATATTTCTGGGGTTTTTGAAGTATGNTTTCCACCAGCCGTTGCTAAATGAGGCTTTCCACCACCTCCACCATCGATCTTATTACCNAACTCTTTACAAATTGTAATTGCATCAATATATGGAATAGCTGAATCAGTTATAGCGCACATAAAATTAATTTTATCATTTGAAATTGATGATAATATTAAAATCCCTTTTTCTTTACATTGATTTCTAAATTGATCACCTAACTGCTTCAAATCACCATCATAATTTTTCATATCATACAAAATAACTTGCACATCTTTTAAATTTTGCGCTTGAGAAATGATACTACCAATATTAATAGAGTTATTACCTCCAGACTTAATTTTCTTTTCTAATTCTTTATTTTTAGNAATTAATGATAAAGTTTTTTCAATAATTTGATCTTCTGTAGTTCTGAGATTAATTTTAGATTCTTCAATTATTGANCTCATATAATAAATTCTATCCATAACTGCTTGACCTGTGATTGCCTCAATTCTACGNATACCTGTAGATAGNGATGATTCAGAAATAATTTTAAAAACACCAATATCTCCTGTNCTTGAAACATGAGTACCACCACATAATTCTTTTGAAAAACCAGGAATATCTACAACCCTAACTTTATNACCATACTTTTCACCAAAAAGTGCTACAGCACCACTTTTTTTAGCTTCATCAAAATTTTGAATAGTAGTACATAATTCATAGTTTTCCCTAATAATACGATTAACTTTACCTTCAATCTTTTCAATTTGACCTTGAGTAATTTTCTCATAATGCGTTAAATCAAATCTTAATTTTTGATCGCTAACCAATGAACCTGATTGTTGCACATGATTACCCAANACCTGTTTAAGAGATTCATGCAGAAGATGAGTTGCTGTATGATTTGACCTTATTTTTAATCTTCTANCTTTATCAATTGCAGCATGAACTTGTTGCCCTAAACTTATTTTACCTTCTTCTAATAAACCAAAATGAACAATATGACCATCTCTTTTTTGAGTATCTAATACTTTGATAATTAAGTTATTGTTTTTAATGTACCCAACATCACCAATTTGACCACCTGATTCTGCATAAAAAGGAGTTTTATCTAAAATTAATTCATAATTTTTATCAGATGATTCCCTAAAATTTATAATTTTTACATCACTAGCTACATCAGAATATCCAACGAATGTAGAGTTCGAACCATTATCAGAAACCCAATCAACATTATCTTCTGAAATTTTAAAATCTGATTTAGAACGAGAACGTTCTTTTTGNTGATTCATACACTCTAAAAAACCTTGTTCATCAACTGAGATATTCTTTTCTTTGGCCATCAATTTAGTTAAATCTAATGGAAAACCATAAGTATCATATAATTTAAAAGCATCCTGTCCTGATATAAGCAATNTTTCATCTTTNTCATTACTCAAATGATTTAGAATATCTTCAAAAACATCTAANCCTTTATCAAGNGTTTGACCAAAAGAGTCNTCTTCTGCTTTTATTACATTCTTAATATGNGATTCTTTATCTTTAATTTCAGTGTATGAATCTCCCATAACTTCAATTACAGAATCAACTAATTTATAAAGAAATTCTTTTTTCATACCCAAGTTTCTACCAAACCTAGAAGCTCTTCTTAAAACTCTCCTAAGAACATAGCCTCTACCCTCATTACTTGGAATAGCACCATCAGCAATTGAAAAACATAACATTCTAATATGATCAGCAATAACTCTATGAGGTGTTCCACTATCATCAGAGCTGTATTTAACTCCAGATATATCCTCTATTGATTTTATTATCGTTTGAAATAAGTCTGTTTGATAATTAGATGATTCATTATTNAGAACACCAAGAACTCTTTCAAGCCCCATACCTGTATCAACATGCTTTTGAGGTAAATCATGAAGCACACCCTCTGCGTCTCTATTGTATTGTATAAAAACAAGATTCCAAATTTCTCTATATAAATCATCTTCATTAACACCTCTAGGNTCTTGCTTTTCAATATCATCACCAAAAAAATAATGAATCTCTGTACAAGGACCACAAGGTCCAGTCTCACCCATTTCCCAAAAATTTTCTTTTTTATCAAACTTTAAAATTCTGGAAGGATCAATATCTGTCTTATTTATCCACAAATCCTTAGTTTCTGCATCATCTATATAAACACTAACCCAAAGCCTATTTTTATCAATCTTCCAAACATCAGTTAATAATTCCCAAGCCCATACTATTGCTTCTTCTTTATAATAATCTCCAAANGACCAATTTCCCAACATTTCAAAGAAAGTATGATGATAATCATCTACACCAACTTCTTCTAAATCATTATGCTTACCACTTACTCTAATACATTTTTGAGAATTAACAGCACGTCTCGACTTTGGAGCTTCTTTATCTAAAAATATAGGCTTAAACTGATTCATTCCTGCATTTGTAAATAAAAGGGTAGGNTCATCAATTGGAACTACAGAAGAACTTCTAACATGACCATGTTTTTTTGAAAGAAAAAAGTCTATAAATTCCTGTCTTATTTTATTTGATTTAACCATTTAAAACATTACCTGAGTTTCAACAAACATAGAATATACCTGTTTAAAAATTGAATCTCCATTAGAGTCAATTCCATCAAATTTATAACTATACCGTGCTTTATAAACTAAAACCATAGATTCTGAAATATCTATACCAAGATTATATCCATAAACTGTATTTTCATCAGGATTATCAAAATCTAATGGATTCCTTACATTTGCTCTTTGATAAAAGCCATTAAAATATTTCAATTTTGGTATTTTTGCAGTATTTAAACCAATACTAGTAATAAAACTTCGATTATTTTGATCTAACTCCCATCTTTGGTTATCGTCACTCCACATTTCTCCAGTTAAGNCCTGATAACTCAACCCTAAATTAACTAAGTTTAAAAAACTTCCCCCTAAATCTATATANAACCCCTGTAATGCNCCATANTTGTACAATTGTTGGGATTTAGTTTCAATATCTGGTATTCCATCATTGTTATAATCTACATCGTTAATAATAGCTCGATTTAATTCATATGAGCGATCCCAAAAATTATAAATAAAATGCCTACTGTTTTGCCTATACTCCATTTTAAAGCTAAAAGGACCGTAATGCCCTTTAAAACCAATAGGAGTTAAACCATAACCAGGACTCCAATCTGAACCATCTGGCAAGATACATTCATCGCATTTAGANACTAATTTTGCTGCCTCTGAATAAAATTTAAAATTTTGGTTAATNTNNTAAGTTAAACTAAGCCCTAATCCAGAAACAGATTCTTTTAANTCCGANAAAGTAATTTNAGCNTTCTGNTTATCAATAAAATNATTTGNATCTAGAGGTAAATCTGAATNCCAATTTTCTAATGCNTCTTCATAAGAATTATACCCTGTATGTATATGCCAATCAAAACCATCACCATCAGCATCAAAGTCTAATTCATCTGCAAGACCATCGCCGTCTGTATCAATAGAATAATCACCATCATCAGGAAAATCATCTATAAAATCAGGTACCTGATCACCATCAGAATCATCCAATGCCCCTGTTTGATTTATATCCGCAACAACTGAAACACCAAAATTAAATTTAGGAGATATAGGATAATTTACTGTTAAACCAATTAGTCCTGGCGTTTTCCTAAAATCACTTTGCACGTAATCAATACCAATACCAGATGGAAAATACTTACTAAATTGAATACCAATTTTTTTCTCTGCAGGATATTCCATAGCATTAGAATAATTTGANACTAAAATTCCATTACCAATAGATACATTAGATAGAGATCCTACTCTGAAATATAATTCATCNCCAGGATATCCATACCTAATATATCTAAACTTATCTAAGATAGTTCTATAAGTGTTTTTGAATGTATCAAACTTCCAAGTTTCGTCATAGAGCTTACCATCTGAGTCAATGTATAAGTATAAATCAAAACCCATTCCCCAATTTCTATAATTGAATTCTGGTCGCATAGAAATTTGATTATATATATCACCATCTATGACAACTGTACCAAAGCTACCTGTCCAAATTGGTGCTTGGCTAGCTAAATTCTCAATAAATGATTGAGAAAAAGCAAAAGACATAATTAATACTAATATTATTCCTCTTTTTTTCATTCCGATATTTCAACCTTGCCTATGATTTTAAAGATATAAAATATAAAAACTATATGTANGAACATCAAAAACACTAACATAAAGAANTAGTATGGCCAATCGTTTGTAAATAAAAGTGGATTATCAGCAATAGGAGCTTCACACAAATATAAATAATTAGGCATAATCCCCACAAAATAATTAATAACAAGATTTNCTAGACCTATAAAAAAAGCTAAAATTAAGCCATTGATAAATGCTGTTTTCCAAGCATTTGTTCTCAATTTATAATTATAATTGATAGATAAATATAAAGGGGCTAACAAAATTGCACCATGAGATAAATAAAATTCTGGAAAATAATACCCATCCCAACCATTTATAAACTGTGGAGTCAAGATTGAATGAATAGCGCTGGGAATTCCTAATAAAACCAGATACTCAAATGAAGATTGGTTATATTTAAACATTATAAAGATAATCACTAATGAACTTATTCCGCATAAATGCAAAGGTAAGCTATTTGTTATATCCCAATGACCCATACCTACCATATATCCATGAAGAAAAATAAGTCTAACAAAAAATAAAACTCCAAGAAATTTTGTAAAAATTTCTCTATGCTTATCTGATAGATAATACCCTATTATTATAATTATTGCTATGCACGCAAGAGTAATACTAACAGAGCTTAGCCATAATTCTGGATTAGATGAATAACTTAGAGCTTTATCTCTTCCCATAATTACATGCCCAAATAAGCTTTAACTTGTTTTTCAATTTTATTTTTAAGTTTTTTATCTTCTTTTAAAGCAGTCTTAACCTTTTCTCTTCCTTGNCCAATTTGNGTATCTTCAAAAGAGAACCAAGANCCTGTTTTAGCTACAATATTAGCTTTAATAGCTAAATCAATTAAATCACCTTCGTAAGATATACCCTTACCATACATTATATCAAATTCAGTCATTTTAAATGGTGGAGCAACTTTATTTTTTACTATTTTTACTCTAGTTCTATTTCCAATCACCATATCCATATCTTTAATTTGACCTATTCTCCTTATATCAAGNCTTAAAGAAGAATAAAATTTAAGAGCATTACCTCCTGTAGTAGTTTCTGGNCTACCAAACATAACTCCAATTTTTTGACGAAGTTGATTAATAAAAAGAATTGAAGTNTCTGTCTTGCTAACAAGAGCTGTTAGCTTTCTTAGTGCCTGAGACATNAATCTAGCTTGAAGCCCCATATGAGANTCTCCCATATCTCCCTCAAGCTCAGCCTTTGGAGTCAAAGCAGCTACTGAATCAATCACTATAATATCTAAAGCCATTGATCTAACCCACGATTCAACAATTTCTAATGCCTGTTCACCACTATCAGGTTGTGAGAATAGTAAATTTTTTATATTTACACCTAATTTTTCAGCATAAATAGGATCAAGAGCATGCTCTGCATCTATAAAAGCTGCATAACCATTGTTTTTTTGAGCTTGCGCNATAATNTGCAATGCAAGAGTAGTCTTTCCTGATGATTCAGGACCATAGACTTCTATAATTTTACCTCTTGGAACACCACCAATACCTATAGCAGAATCTAATGAAATGGAACCAGTTGAAATTGATCCTTTAGAATATTTCTTACCAGCATCATCAGTTAATCTTACAACAGCCTCAGGATCTTTTGTTTGTTTTTTAATTTGCTCAATTGCAACCTCTATGGCCTTCTGTTTTTTTTCTTGATCCATATTGCTCCTTTTTAAAATAGAATGAGTTGAGTTTGATTTATAATGTAAAATTATAAACAAATACCTAATAGAATATAGTAAATTCCGAANAGCAAATAAATCAATATTATAATAATTTTTACTTTTATTTCATTAAAGACCAAAGCATATATAAAGCTGCTTGCTTTGTCATTACTCTATGAGATTTTCTGTTTACCCTAAAAATAAATTTTTTAGTAACTAATTTATCTAAAAATTTAATAGATATAAAAACTGTACCAACAGGCTTGCTATCTGTCCCGCCACTTGGTCCAGAAATTCCAGTACAAGATATAGATATATCTGTTTTAAANTTCTTAGAAACATTTAATGCCATTAATTCAGACACTTCTTTACTGACCGCTCCATAATTATTAAGCACATCTAAAGGCACATCTAAAATACTATGTTTAATAGAGTTGCTATACGCTACTATACTACCTAGGAAAAAGTCTGAAGAACCAGAAATGTCTGTAATTCTTTTAGCAAGATACCCACCTGTACAAGACTCAGATAAAGATAATTTAAGTTTATTTTTTTTTATTAAGTTAGATATTATTACCTCAAGTGATTTTTTATCTGTTCCGTAAGCATAATCTGATAGAAATTGCAACAAATCTTCTTTAATTAAATTTATATCATACNCTGTTTCTAAATCAGTCAATCTAATTTTTACTCCTTCNTAACTAGGTAAGAAAGCAAAAGAAACATACTGATNATATTTNTTCATAAATTCTTGCATCATATCTGAAAGTTTAGTTTCGTATATACCTGCAGTATTTATAGTNACAATATTATTATCTATTATTTTTAATGATTTCTTTTCATTTAAATAAAGCTCTAACATTGCATTCATTTCTATTGGTACGCCAGGCAAAACAATAAGCTCTGTATTATTATATTTAAAATACATACCTAAAGCTGTCCCAACATTATTATCTAATGGATTTGCTATACCTAAAATCTCTGACTGACAGTTTGGCAAATCTGTTTTATTGAACTTTTCAGATATTTTAATATGCCTATCTTTNAAAAATTTTAATTTTGAATTAAATAGTTCTGATAAGGCCTGTCTGGTCACATCATCATGAGTAGGCCCTAAACCTCCTGTTATAAAAACATAATCATAATCTTTTTGAACAAATTTTTCGATTTTTTCTTTAATCTTAAAGATTTCATCTGGNACAGTTAACTGAATAGTAGTTTTAATATTTCTTTTAGTTAATTGCCTAGAAATTGATTGTGCATTCAAATCAAGGGTATACCCTTGTAAAATCTCATTACCTATTGTTAATATTCCAGCATTTTTCATGAATCTTTATTTCTNAATTGATGTATATAATCAACTAAACTTGCTAATGAAAATATCAGAGTTAAGTATAAGCACAAATCAAATAAACATAAAATATAATCTTGATAAAAGTAAATTATTTGAAAAATATTAAAAAAAGCATCAGATTGATTTGTTGAATTCTGCACAACTAATTGATATATCAAGTATAAATGAATAGAAATAATCAACATAGTTGTCTTAACCTTTGCCATATAATTTGTATTTAATATTACTTTATGTTTAGTAAANTTCTCTTCTCTTAAAGTAGTAGCTATTAAATCTCTTAATAATAGGATTGCTAAAATACAGAATATTAAATAGTTAGGGTCAATTTTTATAACATTTGACAATTTTAGTGAAATAGAGCTCAAACTACTATCATATTCTAAATTAAATGGAGGTTTAATAACAATACATAGCCAGCCAAGAAAGACTAAAATTTTATCAGCTAATGGATCATATAATTTGCCAAATTTTGAAACGATNTTAAACTTTCTAGCTAAAAATCCATCTAAAAAATCAGTTATAGATGCNAAGAAAAAACAAATCAGAGCTAAATAATTGTAATTATTAATAAATAAAATGAAAAATACAGGAGCTATAAGCATTCTAGATATAGTAAGAAGATTAGGGATGTTTCTTAAAATAGGAGACATAAAACTGCTATTTTATTTCAATTCTATCATCAATTGAGCTAGATAAAGTAGTTTGATCTACATGTTCTATAGTACCACCAATAGGAAGCCCTCTTGCTAGCCTGGTCACTTTCACAGAATGATCTTTTAACGTCTCCGATATAAGTAAAGCAGTAGAATCTCCTTCAATACTAGCATCTGTTGCAATAATTACTTCTTCAATANTTGAATCAGAACNCAACCTTAATAATAAAGACTCTATATTTAAATCTTCTTCATTAATACCATCAATAGGTGATATTAAATTACCTAAAATATGATATTGNCCATTGTAACCTGTTCTTTCAAAAATAATAACATCAGAGGCTTTTTTTAATAAGCATACTATTTTGCCATTTCTTGAATCATCTTCACATATTACACATTCATTAAGCTCAGAATCATAATTTATGTCAATAAAACAATGGCAAATCTTACATTCTGACATTTTCTCATTAAGATCATTAATATTTATAGAAAAGGATTTTAAGTATTCACTATCTGATTCTAATAAAAAAATAGCTAATCTTTCAGCTGTCCTTCTACCAATACCAGGCAACTTACTTAAATCAATTATAATATTTTCTAATGTTTTTGGTATTGAGTCCATTAAAAACCTGGTAATCCAGATGGAAGACCACCAGAAATTGCACCCATTTTATCTTTACTTATTTCATCGACTTTGTTTTGAGCTTGATTAATACAAGTGATAATTAGATCCTCTAATATTTCTTTATCATCAGATAAAAGTTCAGAATCTATATCTATAGATAAAATTTCTTTTTTTCCATTTAAAACTGCCTTAACAGCGCCACCACCAGAGCTACCTTCGATTTCCATAGATTCTAACTCTTTTTGAGTCTCCATCATCTTATTTTGCATATCTTTAGCTTGCTTCATCAGTTTTTTCATATTACCATTAAACATATTTTCTCCTATATATTATTTCCACCACTAAATTTTGTCTTAATATCATTTAGTAATGGATGCTCTTTTTCTTCATCTTCAACTTTAATTTTAGCTTTTATTTCTACATTAAATTTATGCTTTGTGATCTCAAAAGCGCTTTTTTTAATTAAATCTTGATTATCATTTAAAGTTTTTTGAATATAAGAGTTATCTGTCTCTCCTAAATCAATAATAATAATCTCATTATCTAAATAAACTTTCGCATCATCTAATGAATTAGAAATCCGTTTATCAACACAATCTATTAACTTAATAATTTCAATCCATTGTTTTCCAAAATCTTCCTTTGGATACACAATAGATGGCTCTTCTTTTGTAGATTCAGCTTTAACGTTATCATTGCTATCCTCTACTTTTAAATTAGAATTTTCATCAATTATCTTATTAGGTTCTATTTTTTGTTCAGAAGACTCTTCTTCTATAGATTCAGTTTTAATACTATTATTACTACCCTCTATTTTTACATTATTATCCGATGGAATATTTGCTAATAAATCAGATATTTTTACTGATTCATCCATAACACTTAATTTGACAAATAATGACTCAAGAGCAATATTAGGCTGTAATAAATTCTTTGATTTTAGCTCATAATCTTGAACTTGTTCTATGATGCGCATTATATCTATACTATTTATCTGGCCTTTGTTTTGATTAATCCATTCAGCAGTCTCATTATTAATAAAATCTTTATTAGTATATCCAGAAATAGACATTAAACAATTACTTAAAAACGTATTAAATCCTGATATAAAATTATCTATTGAATAACCTGAATTTATAACTTCCTTAATTTTTATCAATATAGATGATTGATCACTGGTTATGATACAGTTCAGTAAATCTAAGTAGACTTTATCCTCTATAATCCCTAAAGACTCTTTAACCAAATCATAAGAAATCAATTGACCTGAATATGAAATAATCCTATCTAATATACTAAGAGAGTCTCTCACACTTCCATCAGCTTTAAATGCTATAGTATTTAAAGCTATATCTTCATACTTAATACCTTCTTGATTAAGGATATTAGCCATGTGTTCTGATAAAATATTATTAGTAATTTTTTTAAAATCAAATCTTAAAGTCCTTGATAAAATTGTGTCCGGAATTTTATGAGAATCTGTGGTTGCTAATATAAATACTACATTTTGAGGTGGCTCTTCTAATGTTTTTAATAGAGCATTAAATGCCTCTTTAGTCAACATATGAACTTCATCAATGATAAATATTTTATAATCACTAGAAATAGGAGGATACTTTACAGTTTCTTTAATTTCTCTGATCTCATCAATTCCACGATTAGATGCACCATCTAATTCAATCACATCTAAACTTCTAGATTCCGTAATTTCAATACAGTTTTGACAGGACTCACAAGGAGAATCAGTATCTTTTTCAAGACAATTTAACGTCTTTGATAAAACTCTTGCAGTTGTAGTTTTCCCAACACCTCTCAAACCTGAAAATAAATACCCATGAGCTAATCGATTTGTAGCAATTGAATTCATTAATGTATCAACTATATGAGGTTGACCAATAATTTCACTGAATTTTTGGGGTCTATATTTTCTTGATAATACTTTATAATCCATAATATAATATACTGTGCACCGAAAGTTGAATCCTCTGTTAGAAATAAAATAATTAAATAATTAGCTCATAAACAGTGTTTCCACGGCACATAGAATTTTAATTTACCGCTGCTTCCTTCCAGACCTGACGGAGTTCAACTAAAAACTATTGCGTAGAGCTGTCTACTTCAACACTAATTAAATAAATTTTTAAATCGCAGCAGAACCCTCCCTTCGGAATTCAACCCTGCATAAGCGGATTTCAGGTTACAGGGAACCGCTAACTCCCCACCTAGCACAGTTTTTGTTAATTATTAACTCTTTTTAGATTCTTCGTAATCGCTTATATATTGAGGTTTTTTGCTACTTTCTTTCTTCGTATTTTTAGCGTTTTTTTTTGTTTTATATGTTGAAAACGTGTTTGAAAACAATGATTCAACCTCATCATTAAATATTTGAATAGTTTTTTCTAACCTAGCTTGCAATTCATTATACACAATAGGACCATATTCTAATTCTATATTTTCTAATTTTTTATCTATATCAGCTAAAAGTTCAGTTTTTTTATCATTAACTTTACTCTTACTACCAACAATCTTTCTCATAGGCCTATTACCTAAAGTTTTTTTATTAGCTATCCTCTTTTTCATTACCATTTTTATTACCTAATTACTTAAAATTTCTATTCAAAAACAAATTAATATAGTGATATATAAAATAATCATTCAATATAAATTAATATTTATAATTTAACCCTATATTAATATATGGCACTAAATCTATTTTACCATCAAAATTAAGATCATAAAAAACATGTTTAAATTGACCCGTCAATGAAAAAGATTCATAAAGAGTCATATCTAAATTAACACCATAAATTAAATTTTCATCATATTGCTCAAATTCTTCTAATTTGAAAAAATTCTTTGAAAAGAATATTCTCAATGATGTAGGAAAAAATATAATTTTTTTATTCATCAAATAATTAAATGAAACCGTATTAAAAAATGAATTGTCAACATTACTTATATTTTTAAAATATGAATAATCTAAATCAAATTGATTGTTTTTATTTATTTTAAATTTAACTGAACTTGAAAAGCCATATGTTGGATATGTATTTTCAGCTTGATTAATCATACCATACATATCTTTAGGTATAAATAAAGTAGAATCAGAAATTGAAAACGTTTCTAAAAGTTCGGCTTCATCTAAATATAAAGCTTCATTCTCTAAGATATTATATTCTCTAAATCTGATTTTTTCAAAATCATAAGTTGAATTGAAATAATATGGAGAATAAATTGCAGAATTATAATTTGCGGCCAATGTAAACTCTAAAATATTATTGATATATTTAATGCCTGGAAAAGCAACACCCCATATACCTTTTCTTGATTTTTTATCATTAGTAAATTCATCGTCATCTACTCTTTTATAGTATCTCTTTTCTGGATAATCTATCGCGGAAATCTCACCTATAAAAAATACTTTCTTATCAAAAAAATCTACTAATGGAAAACTAAAGTCTACTTCAAATGCATTTACTTTTCTTTTAAAACCTTGAGTTTCATCTTGGTAATTTGAAAATTGATTCAAGTCAATAATATGTCCAAAACCAAATCTTAAGGGAAAATCATTAGAAAACAAAAAAGAAATTCTATTTCCAATTAAACCTCCCTCTTCACTTAATTCCCTTAAACTAGAAATAAACAAATCATATGTAATAGATTGATTATTATTATGATAGTGGAATTTTAAACCTAAATTTCTAACACGAGGGAAATTATAGCTGTTATTATAATTATTTAATAGATAACCATGACCAAAATTTAAATCATTGATTTCACCTAAAAACAAATTAAATCTATTATCAAGAAATAAACACTCTAAATATTCTATTCTTTCCAATAAATCAAACGCGCTATTCCAATTATTGTTATAATTTGAAGAATCACTAGAAAACAAATAATCTAAATTTACTTTAAATTTAAATCGTTTATACTTTAACATAGGAGATACATTAACCCTAAGGCTATTCTCTTGATCTAAATACCCTAAATTAACATCAATAAAGAATTTTTTTCTTTTATCTAAAAAGTCAATATCAAACCTATTACCTTCTGTTTCATAGTCTGGAACTAAAATTGCTTTATTATCAACACTATAAGAGGTAACAAATAAGGAATCAAACCCATAAGAAAAAATGAGTGAAGTAATTAAAAAAAATAATATATTTCTAAAATATTTCATAAAAATCTGCGGAGAGAGCGGGATTTGAACCCGCGATGGACGATTAATCCATACACGCGTTCCAGGCGTGCACCTTAAGCCACTCGGACACCTCTCCAATAACTCTAATTGAATAGGTTAATATAGTAAATTATCGCACTTAATTTATACTATTATCTTCAAAAAAAGCATGCAACAAATAAGCACATTCATCACTAAGAATACCACCTTTTATACCACTTTGATGATTAAACCTAGGATCATTACATATGTTATATAAAGATGAAACACATCCTTCAGATTTATTATAAGCGCCAAAAAAAACATTTTTTAATCTTGACTTCATAATTGCACCTGCACACATACAGCAAGGTTCAAGTGTAACATAGATATCACAATCATTTAAACGCCAATTTTTTAAAGAATTAGCTGCAGAAGTAATTGCTATCATTTCAGCATGAGCAGTTGCATCCTGCAATAATTCAACTTGATTATAGCCTCTTGCTATAATCTGATTATTTTGAACAATTATTGCACCAACAGGAAATTCTTTATTTTTTAATGCAATTCTTGCCTCTTTTAAAGCTATTTGCATCCATTTTTGATGTATTTTGTCCATTATTATAGATTAAGTATAGTAGTAGATACTATACCAGATGTTTCCGTTCTCAATCTTGAACTACCAAGACTAACTTCTTTAAACCCATTATCAACAGCATCAATGACTTCTTTTTCAGTAAAATCTCCTTCAGGACCAATTAAAATACATCGACTATTTTGATGCTCAAGAACAGATGATAAATGTAAAGTATCTTTTCTGTTTAGATGTGCAATATATTTTTCTTTAGATGATACTATACTAAAAATATCCTTAAAAGACATACAATCATCAATCTGTGGTAAAAATGTATTTTGTGTCTGTTTCATAGCAGATAAAGCAATCTTATTTAATCTAGCTAGATTAATTTTTTTTCTAATACTATTTTTACATATTAAAAAAGTAACTCTCTCCACACCTATTTCAACTATTTTTTCAATCATCCAGTCAATTCTTTTATGATTCTTTGTTGGAGATATTACAAGATGTACTTTAATCTTTTTTTGAATAGATTCTGAACTTAAAATTTTGAGATGACATTCCTTAGAAAGGATATTAACTATTTCCGTATAAAACAAATTCCCTAAGCCATCAACTACATAAATATTATCTCCTATTTTTTTTCTTAAAACTTTAACACAATGAAGCCTTTCTTGACCTTCAAGAACAATCATATCTTTTGATATGTTTTGAGAATAAAAATAATACATCTAATTATTTATGTTTGAATATATGATATCAATTTCGGGAAATTCTTTTTTATAATTATCCAAATTAATTTTTTTATCATCTTTTAATGTGTAATTGAAAAAATCTAGTAAAGTAACATTCATAATTTTTGCCATTTTTTTTGTTGATACTGTACCTGAAAAATTTAATTTCTTAGCTATATATGAAAAATACGTGAAATCAGTGTAATCATAATGATGAGAACCTGGAATGTCAACCATTACAGATAAATCAGAATTACTTTTTATAAAATTATTCATTTTTACAAAATTAATATCATTCCAAAATTGTTCATCTCCCTTATTATTTTGACCAAGATGCATTATTGGTTTGTTTATATTTTTAAATACTAATGAATCATGCAATGGCTCAAACCAACCATCTAAACCAAAACAAGATTTTATTCTATCATTAAAATATGTAGCGTAAACAGAAGTAAGACAGCCAAATGAATGACCAAAAATACCAATATTATTTTTATCCATAATAGCTGATATACTTAAGTCGTAATCATCAAAAGAATCAATTTTATTTATAACAAAATCTATATCATCAACTCTATAGCCAAATCTCGTATAAAATGTTTCAGGAGTTTCATTTAAACGCTCACCTTCTGGTTTTGAAGTTAAACTATATGCAATATTACCATCTGGAAATTCCACAAAACCTGCATCATAAGTATGATCAACAGCAATAACTATATAACCATGACTCACCAATTCTTCGACTTGATTAGTATTTTGCGTCCTTAAGCCACCATGTCCATGGGAAAAAATAAGAATTGGAAATTTTTTATTAGAAACAGGCGACGCATCTTCCCAAGAATTACATTTTATTGAACCAATTTGATTAGTTAAAATTTCAGGAATTTTATACCCTTGTAATTCAATTGTATATGTTAACGCTTTTTTGTTATCAATATATTTAGATTTTTTAACTGACGAAAGTAGAGCTGAAGCATCTGCAGGGTACCAAATTTGTGCCATTAATTGTCTATATGGACCATAACCATCTAAAAACCAGTTTGTTCTCGTAGAATCAATCCAAACCATACGTTTAGTACCAATCAAATGTTGACCCGTTACTAAATTTATATTTTGAATATTTGCAGTTTTCTTAACAACAAATGAACAACTCGAAACAAAAATTGTGATAAATAATATTTGTAAAATATATTTCATTTAGTACACCCGGTAGGATTCGAACCTACAACCTTCTGATCCGTAGTCAGATGCTCTATCCAGTTGAGCCACGGGTGCATTTTAACCATAAAAATTTAAAGTATAT
>PAOX01000012.1 GCA_002710085.1 Fidelibacterota bacterium | reverse complement strand
GATTTTTGAAGTAGAATTATTTAGTATAGAAAAACCATTTATAGATACTGATTTTAGTTTACCAGCAGAAGAAAAAGTTTTAGATTCAGGACTTAGATATTTAGATCATGTTACAGGTGATGGAGATGCTATTGAAGTAGGACAAGAAGCTATAGTGCATTATTCTGGCTATTTAGCAGATGGCACAAAGTTTGATAGTTCTCATGATAGAGGGCAACCATTTTCTTTTCCATTAGGACAAGGTAGAGTTATTAAAGGTTGGGATGAAGGGGTGATCGGAATGAAAAAAGGTGGCAAACGAACTCTAATTATTCCACCTGAATTAGGATATGGTGAAAGAGGTGCAGGTGGAGTAATTCCACCTAACGCTATGTTAATGTTTGAAGTTGAATTAGTTGATATTCATGATATGAATCATAATCATAACCATTAATTAAGTATAGTGACTAGATGAATCAATCAGCTCAAGATATTGTAGTAGTAGGTTCCATCGCATTTGATGATATTGAAACTATTAAAGGAAACAAAAAGCGTTTATTAGGAGGTTCTGGAACATACTTTTCTTTAGCTGCTTCTTTATTTACTAAGGTACATCTAATTGGTATTGTAGGTGATGATTTTAATCAATCTTATATTGACATGTTCCATTCTAAATCTATTTCTACTGATTATTTAATTACAGAACCTGGCAAAACATTTAGTTGGGGGGGGAAATATAGTGATGATTTTAATCAAAGAGATACAATCTTTACTGACTTAGGTGTATTTGAACATTTTGCACCTAAAATTGATTCTAATAAGTTTGATAGGCCTATTTTATTTTTAGCCAATATACAGCCTGCATTACAAATGGATGTTATAAATCANATGCAAGACCCTTCGTTAATTGTAATGGATACAATGAATCTATGGATAGATAATAATTTAGATGAATTATTGCAGGTTATTAGAAAAGTAGATATTTTATTAATTAATGATGAAGAAGCAGTTGAATTAACTGGCATAAATGATATTTACAAGGCAGGATTATCATTATTAAAACAGGGNCCTAAACANATTATTATTAAAAAGGGTGGTGCAGGTTCATTAATTATTTCCGATAAAGATAAGATTAATATTCCGGCTATTCCTGATATTGATGTATTTGATCCCACGGGTGCTGGAGATTCATTTGCAGGTGGTTTTTTAGGNTATCTTTCTACTAATCAAAATTTTGATATTGTAAATGCTGTTTTATATGGTACTGCAATAGCATCTTATACTGTATCTGGTTTTGGAATTGAAGGTATTGAAAAAATCGGATTACATAATATTAAAAATCGTATTAAATTACTAAATGACTTAATAAAGGAATTTTAAAATGAAACAATTTATATATCTATTTGCAATTTTATTATTTTCATGTTCAACTACTTCTGTTGAATATAGAACAGCTACTACTTCATTAAGAAATGATAGAGATTATAATAAAGCAGAAGAATTTGCTAAGAAAGCATTAGAAGTAGATTCAAATGATGCATTNCCAGCATATTTTTTAGCCATGGAAGTATATGGAAGTNCTTCTTCTCCTAAGAAAGATTACAAACAAGCAGCATATTATTTTGCTACAGCTAAAGAGATAGATGCATTAGATGGAGAAGATCAAAAACTNGAAGCTTCAAAAATNGTTCCANTATCTGATGGNNGACAGAAAGAATTAAAAACTATTAAAGATGCTATTGAATATTATTCTTATAATCTTTGGGCAGAATCTTTTAATGAAGGAATTGCATTAATTGGGGCAGGAAAAAATAAAAAAGCAATTGAANTATTTTTAGTTGCTGTTGATTTTCANCCAACAGAGCCTAAGAGTTATAATGCATTAGCTACTTTATACTATGAGTCAGGTGATTATATTAATGCTGCTCAAACAGCTAATAAAGCACTTAAGATGGATGATTCTTTATCTGCGCTATGGTCTATCAAAGGTTCAATAGCAATTGATAATAATGATGGNATTTTAGCTGAAGAAATGTTTAGAAAAGCCTATGATATAGCATTAAAAAATGGTGAATCTGCAGAAAATCTTTCTGGACATATGAGCCGATTATTTGACATTTTATTTAAAAATGATAAGAAATCTGAAGCTTTATTATTAAGTGAAAGATTAATTCAGAGTGATCCAGAAAATATTGATTTATATCGTAATGCAGGTGCAGTATATCAAAATATTTTAAATGATAGTTTTATGTTAGCNAGTGAAGGCTTAAGGAACATGAACTCTTTAAATGAAATGGAATTAGAAAACCTTAAAGTGCAGTTTGAAGATTGTATAAATTTTGCACAAAAAGCACGAGAAAACTTTTTAATGTGTTCTGAATTAGAGCTTGATGAAGTAGAATCTGAAATATATTATGAAGAGTCTAAAAAATTAAAAANTAGAATCAAAGAAATTAATCGAACTATCAAAAATATTAATAAAAAATTGGATGAATCAGAGTAGTCTTTTTCTTTTATTTAAAAATTGAGATAAAACATGTTCTAAATTTTGATTTGTGGTTAATTGATTATAATCTATTTTATTAATAGCACATTCTGTTTTATAATATTTTATCAATTCATCCATTTCTTTTTTGTATGCTTGATTAATTTGCCATGGCTCTGTTTCAATGGTTTGATTTGTTTCTAAATCTTCAAAAATAGTACGTTCATTATAATCTAAATTTATTTCTTTTGGATCCAAAACATGGAATACTAAAACTTCATTATTATTATATTTGAAATGTTTCAAACTATCTACAACCTTGTCTGGATCATCTAACAAATCTGAGACTAATATTACTAATCCTTTTTTTTTGATTTTTTCAGCACCNCTATGCAGCACTTTACTAATATTAGTATCATCCCCTATAGTTGTATTTTCTATTATAGATAGCATTGTATTTAAATGTGCTTTATTATTTTTTGGTGGAATATTAGATTTAATTTTTGAATCAAAAACCACCAACCCTGATGCATCTTTTTGTTGCATCATTAAGTAACTTAATGTGGCNACAATCATCTTACTATATTCAAACTTAGATATATTAATAGATGCAAAATCCATTGATTTACTTGAATCAAGAAATATGTGAGCTAATAAATTTGTTTCTTCTTCAAATCTTTTGATATAATATTTATCTGTTTTACTCCATAGTTTCCAATCAATATTTTTGACTTCATCGCCTATTCCATATGCGCGATGTTCTGAGAATTCAATTGAAAAACCATGATAAGGACTTTTATGCAATCCAGCCATATATCCTTCAACAATCATTTTTGCCTTAAGGTATAGATTATCAATTTGGTTGATAACTTGTGGATCTAAATATGTATTTTTCATTCTATTTTATCTAATAAATAGTCTAATATATTATCACGCGACATTCCATCTGCTTCTGCATTAAAATTTGTTATAATTCTATGACGTAATACTGGTTTGATTATTTGTTTTATATCTNCAACTTCTGGTGTAGTTCTATTATTCATTAGCGCATGNGCTTTTCCAGCTAAAATCAGAATAGAGCTTGCTCTAGGACCAGCTCCCCAGCTTAACCATTTTTTAATAGATAAATCTGTATTTTTATCTAGTCTGGTTGCTCTTACAAAATTAACTGCAAAATCAATCACATGATCTGAAACTGGTAAATTAATTACTAAATTTTGGAAGGTTTTTAATTGGTCGGCACTAATCACTGGTTTAATATCAGCATTAATAATGTTATGCATATTTTTTACAATCAATTTTTCTTCATTACTATCAGGATATTGGATAATTAAATTAAACATAAAACGATCTAACTGTGCTTCTGGTAATGGATAAGTGCCTTCTTGTTCTATTGGGTTTTGGGTAGCAAAAACAAAAAACGGATCTTTCAATTTATAAGTTTCATTACCAATAGTAATATTTTTTTCTTGCATTGCTTGTAGTAATGCAGATTGTGTTTTAGGCGGNGTTCTATTAATTTCATCTGCTAAAATAATATTTCCAAATAGAGGACCTTTATAAAATTTAAATTCTCTCTTACCTGATGTTTTATTTTCTTGAATGATTTCTGTTCCTGTAATATCTGAAGGCATCAAATCGGGTGTAAATTGAATTCTACTAAATTCTAAATCAAATGCTTTTGCCACACTATTAATTAATAATGTTTTAGCTAAGCCAGGAACACCTTCTAAAATAATATGTCCATTACACANTAATGCAATAAAAATTTGATTAATTATTTCATTTTGTCCAACAATAACCTTAGAAATTTCTTTGTGAAATTCTTCTTTTAGTTGATTTAAATGTTCTACATCTTTAATGTTATCCATAATTTCCTTAAACTTAAGTGGTCTTTAATGTATTAAATATGTTAAATATGAACAATATGTTTACTTAATAAATCAGAATTTAATTATGAATTTTACTATAAAAGGAATTTCAATAACTGAGCTAGAAGAATTTATTACTCAAAATGGATTTCCTAAATACAGAGCACATCAAATATATAATTGGCTTTATAAGCAGGGTGTGCTTGATATTCAAGATATGAATAATCTATCCAATGATTTGAAAAGTTTCCTAACAGATAATACGATAGTGAGTACATTAACATTATTTAAACAAGTTACATGTGATAATACAATTAAATTTTTATTTAAAACTAAGACGGATCAATATATTGAATCTGTTAGTATGATTGAGGATGATAAGCATACTGTTTGTTTATCATCACAAGTAGGCTGTAGTGTTGATTGTGATTTTTGTGCAACTGGGAAAATGGGTTTTGTTAGTAATTTGAATACTGGTGAAATTATTGATCAACTATTATTTATTCAAAATAATGTAAACCAACCTATTACTAATATAGTATTTATGGGAATGGGTGAACCTTTTTTAAATTACCGTAATGTAATTAATGCTGCAAAAATGATGAATGATTCATCAGGATTAAATTTTGGNGCTAANAGAATTACTATATCAACAGCAGGCATTGTACCTAAAATTAATCAGTTCATTGATTCTAAATTAAAATTTAATTTAGCTATTTCTTTAAATGCTTCTGATGATGAAACAAGAAATAAATTAATGCCAATTAATAAAAAATGGCCTATATCTGATTTAATACAAACTGCTAAAAAATTTAATAAACACCATAGAAATAATATTACATTTGAATATGTTTTAATTGATTCAATTAATGATTCTAAAGATGACGCTCTTAGGNTAGCTAAATTATTAAAGAATAGTGATTGCAAATTAAATATTATTCCATTTAATTATATTGGTAATGAATATAAAAGACCTACTGAGNATCGTATCGAAAATTTTTTAAAATACATACATCAAAAACATGAAGGTTTTAGAATACTAGTAAGATGGAGTAAAGGTGTCGATATTAATGCTGGATGNGGTCAATTAGCAACTAAAGGAATAGCGTAGTATGAATAATATTATTAATTATATCAAGCAACGAATTACAAATTCAATTGATATAGCAGTTGTCACTGGTTCTGGTCTATCTGNTATCAAAAATATTTTAAAAGATTCTATAGTAATTAACTATGCTGATATTCCAGGATATTTTAACACAACTGTTAAAGGTCATGATGGAGCATTTTATTTTGGTAATTTTAATGGTAAAAATATTTTAATTGCCGTTGGGAGATTTCATTATTATGAGGGACTTACAATTGATGAAGTTGGCTTACCTGTNAGAGTATTCAATGAATTAGGNTGCCAAAAAATTATTTTAACCAATTCAGCAGGATGTCTTCAAAGTTCATGGAATTTAGGAGATGTTATGGCAGTATCAGGTCATTATGATTTNACTTTTAAACATAATTCTAAAAACCCTAAGCTTGTTACAGGCAATAAATATTATAATGATNATTTAATTAAAATGGCAATTAGTATTAAGCCAGATTTAAGAATAGGTAATTATGGATGGGTNTTGGGNCCTATGTATGAGACAATTTCAGAAATAGATAATATGAAAACACATGGAGTGAATGCTGTGGGTATGTCTACTATTCCTGAAGTTATAATGGCTCATAGTCTACAAGTTGATCTTTTAGTATTATCATTAATGTCTAATTATGCCATAGGATTAACTGATGATCAATTAAGTCATCAAACAGTATTAGATAATTCTATCAAATATAATGAAAATTTTAAATTGTTATTAATTTCAATTTTATCTAACATTTAATATAAACTATAGGAGATATAAAATATGAATAGGCATTTATCATTAAGAAGTGGCAATCCTGCACTTTCACAAAAAACATTTACTAATCTTGCAGTCACTGGTGCAAGTCGTATGACTTTAGAAGGCACTGTAAATAAAACTATTTTATCACTTTTATTGCTTATGATATCAGGTGCTTATACATTTAGAACATGGATGCCAGATCANGGCTCTACATTAATGTATGTAGGAATGTTTGGAGGCTTTATTTTAGCTATGGCAACTATATTTAAACCAACATGGGCGCCTATTACAGTNCCTATATACGCAATTTTAAAAGGTTTGTCTGTTGGTATTATATCNAGAATTTATAGTGACTATTTGGGCTATCCAGGGATAGTAGAACAAGCTTTATCAATCACATTTGGAATTTTAGGATGTTTACTTTTTGCTTATAAAACTAGAATTATTAAGCCCACTGAAAATTTTAAATTGGGAGTATTTGCTGCGACAGGAGGAATTTTTTTAGTATATGTTGGAAGTTTAATATATAGTTTTTTTACTGGAGAACCATTTGGAGTTATGAATGCTCAAAATGGTAGTTTAATTAGNATAGGATTCAGTTTATTTGTAGTTGTAATAGCATCACTCAATTTAGTATTAGATTTTGATTTTATAGAGGAAGGTGTTGAAAAAGGTGCTCCTAAGTATATGGAATGGTATGGCGCTTTTGGATTATTAGTTACTCTTATATGGTTATATCTTGAAATATTAAGATTATTAGCAAAATTAAACTCTAGAAGAAATTAGGGTCTAAAGTATNACTTTAAATAAAATCTTGTTTTAAATATTATTTTATTGTTAAATTATGTCCCGGGTGGAGGAATTGTTCCTCTCCCGGTTTTTTTTAATAACTAAAAGGAGAAAAAACAATGAAGAACATGGCAACTGTTGTAGGTGATGTAGCACAATCGCTAATCGCTCTTTTCAAAGGCCTAGTTGTTGCATCTGTTTTTGCAGCTATCTTATTCGCGGTTCCTTGGAACGGCCTTGATGGTACAATGGCACTAGTAAGCAAATTCTTAAATGGTGGCTTAACTGGTCTATTAACATTGCTTCTACTTGCTTCTTGGATGAAATAAATCCTATAACTATTAATTTAGAAGGAGTAATATGAAAAAAGTAGTAGCAGAACTAACTGGCTGGGTATCAACTTTTGTTGATCTACTTAAAGTTCTAGTAACTTTAGGAATAGTTGTAGGGATCTTATTTGATGATTACTTTGGTGTAATCGGAAATATAGGTGAAATTATGACTAAGTTAGGTCAAGAAGGTTTAGCTGGGTTAGTAGCCTTGGTCTTACTGGTTTCGTGGTATAAAGCCAAGTAAGTAAGGAATAAGATAAGTCCTGGGGGGATTAAGTTGTAACAATTTCTCCTTTGGGAAAAACTTGTCAAGAAGGCTCTTCATTTATGGAGAGCCTTCTTATTTTATAGAAGCTTTTAAGTTAGTCANGCCAGATTTAAATTGACAAGTCTGGATTTCAGATTTATTAATAATTATTTTATTATTTCCATCTGNTTTAAATAATGCCCAAGTAAATATATCAGTATGCTCAATAACTGCATTATTTATATCATTAATCAATTCAAATTTCAATTCAAACTCAAATGAATCATTTANTTGAGTTTTTAATAATTGGCAATTATACATTAACCCTTCTCTTTCAACTAATACACTATCTTGAATTAAGTCAAAAGATTCATTTGACAAGTAATATAATAATGAAAAAATATTAAAACATTGTTCAGGAATAATAGTTTGTGAATCACTGTATTTAATCATATTATCATCATATTCAGTATATAAATGATTCACTACATTTGGTTGAAAAGTTGATTTTTTAAATGACAAAATTTGAAGTGTATTTTGATTTATAATAGTTTCATATATATTATCTACCTTAAATATAGTAGAAGTTAATTTATTAGTTTTTGTTTTATANNCTAANTTAATAGCAGGNGTATCATTATATATTGTATCCTTAATATCAATAATTACATCTGCCATCGGTATTCCATATAAGCTAACACTATATTCTCTATTAGAGGGGAGAATTAGATTGATTAATAATCCTAATATTAAATAATATGTTTTCATTTCCATTGCACACTTAAAAATGGAGCTAATCCGCCAAAAATAATAATATAAAATGGATGAATTATCATTAGAATTATAAAGTATAATAATTTAAAGTCAACCTTGATTTTAGACATATATTTACTAATTAGTATTATTTCAGCAATTGATTTGATTAATAGAGGGACAAACCAAAATAATGTTTGTGTATTGATAAACTGCAATATTGAGATTGCGCACATTAAATTTGTAAAATATAAAAATGGTAAGATAATTTTTACTTCCTTTGGTGTAGATAAATCATAATAAATTAAACTCTTTGAAGCATATCTTAATCTTTGTAGATATAACGATTTAATTGAATCTGGAATTGTAGATGCAACTAATGAATCAGAATTTGCAATATATTTTATCCCCCATTTTGTCTCTGTAGCAATTTTATGTAATAACAAATCATCATCGCCAGAATTAATCTGTGAAATATTATTATAACCATCAATTTCTTGGAAAACTCTTTTTCTATATCCAATATTTCGAGCAGTACAAGATATATGTAATTGATGCTTTGAATTTGCATATGAAAAACTTTCTTGAGCAATACTTTCTAATTTTAATAATTGATTTACAAAATTATTCTTTAATCCCATATAAGATGGGCCAGCTACAAAACCTATATTTTTGTCTTCAAATGGTTGAGCCATACTTTCAATCCATGTTTCATTATGTATGCAATCTGCATCTGTTTGCAATATAATTTCACCTTTTGATTTTTCAATACATTGATTTAATGCCCATTTTTTAGGTGACCAATTAATTTTTGTTTCTTCTATATTAATGATTTTCAGATTTTTAAAATCTTGTTTTAATACTTTTAATTTCTTGAGAGTATCATCAGTAGATCTATCATTAGCAATAATCACTTCAAATTTATTATTTGGATATGTCTGTTTTTTTAAACTCTTAATTAATGAATTAACATTATCTGATTCATTGCGAGCAGAAATTATTACAGAAATATTTGGATTATCTTTTTTTGCACTAATTTTCCTTTTTAAGAATAAAGGTTCTGCAATCCATAGTATATATAGTAGATATATAAATAGTGTAATATAAATTAAAAATGATAGCAATTTATTTTTCCTGTTTCCATCCTATCCATGTGGAAAAAAAACTTCCAATTCCCATAAACACAACATAAGGAATTTCTAAAACAAACCAATATAAAAATGAAAATAAATTAGTTTTAAGCTTNAGTTTTAAACTTCCAATTAAATATAATAATAGTTCTANTATTAGTTTTATAAGAAATAATAGATATAATATNTCTAAATANTTAAATACTTTAAAAATGAAGCAGTCTAAAAATAATAANAGTATTATNATATTACTNATAAATGTAGATAAGCTGATTATAAATAATTTTTTATTATAATTCCACATTACCTTTAAATCTGCTGCCCANCGAATNCGTTGTTTAATAAAAGGCCAGAATTTATTTTCAATNCTTGAGCTTACAAAAGATTGTGNATTATCATTAAATGCTACTTTTATATTNTGNTTAACACATAACTGTAGAAANAAAGTATCATCTCCTTGAANTGATTCTACTATATCNAAAAAACCAACTTTTTGATATAATTNTTTTCTATATGCTTGATTTTGCCCTATCGAAGCAAATGGAGTATTTAAATTACACATACCTCTNGNAACATAAAATAGCATCATTANATCTATTTTTTGAAATAAGGAAATTAAATTATTGNTATTTANATCCACCTTAGATANTCCAATCACGTAATCAACTTCTAAATTAAATGATTTGGCCATAGATGTAATCCATGTATTAGGNAATCTACAATCTACATCTGTAAATAAAAGAATATTATAATTTGTATTTTTNATNCCAGCATCTATNGCTTTTTTCTTAAAATTTAATTTAGNGTTTCCATTNGTNGAGGATATATATTTAAACTGTGGATTTTTATTTTCAAATTCTTGTATAATTTTTTTAGAATTATCTATTGATTGATCATCTACAATAATAAATTCAACNTTACCTTCATAATCTTGATTTTCTAAATCTGTTAAAATATTAGGTAAAGAAANTTCGCCATTTTTAACTGCTACGATAACTGAAATAGGCTCTAATTGATTATGTTGTAATATTTGANNTTTTTTTAGATTTCCTATTATATANAATATTANNGAAATACAATATATAATTANAAGNGTGACTANAATATAAACAATTAANATCATTATTTAGAGTAAGATAGTTGCTATCATAAAGTATGNNAGCACTCCTAAAATATCAATTGCTGTAGTTACGAATGGACCAGTTGCAATTGCTGGATCTAATTTAATTTTATATAATATTATGGGTATCAAAGCCTGCCATTTTATTATTCCTTAAAGTTATGCTCTTTCATCCATTCATCATTTACAAATTTACTTAAATAGTTTCTAATTGAATCAGGNAACATGACTAAACATTTTTGATTTGCGCCTAATTCTTTAGCTGCTTGAATCCCTGCCCATGTTGCAGTACCACATGACCCTCCAATGAGCAATCCTTCCATTTTAATTAAATTTCTTGCAGTTTTAAAAGAATCTTCATCACTCACTTTTACATACTTATCCACTAAATTATTATCAAGCACATCAGGGAAAAAGTCATATCCAATTCCCTCTACTTGATATGGGTATACTTCATCTCCACCGCCAAGAATTGATCCATAAGGATCTGCACCTATAACTTTAATATTGGGATATTCTTTTTTCAATCTTTGTGCTAACCCTGTGATTGTTCCACCTGTTCCAACACCACATACAATCATGTCTAAACCATCAGGGAAATCATCAATAATTTCTTGTGCGGTATATTTATAATGCGCATTGGGATTATTAATATTAGCATATTGGTCTAAAATATGTGAATTTGGTATTTCTTTATTTAATTTTTTTGCTACTCCAATCAGGCTATCAGGGTCATCAAAGGCAGCTTCAGTTCTTGTACGAATTACTTTTGCCCCTAAAGCTTTCAACACATCTTCTTTTTCTTGGCTCATTTTTTTAGGCATCGTTATAATCATTTTATAGCCCATTACTGCAGCAGCAAGCGCTAAACCAATCCCTGTATTACCTGAAGTAGGTTCAATTAAAGTATCTCCAGGTTTAATCCTTCCTTCTTTTTCAGCTTCAATAACCATATTATAGCCAATACGATCTTTAACTGACCCTCCAGGATTAAATAGTTCACATTTAACATATATATTACATTTTAAATCAGGTGCAATTTTGTTTAATTTGATTATAGGGGTTTTTCCAATTGTGGATAATATATTATCATGTATCATAAGGTTTCTTCTTTTTTTTGTGTGAAAGACTTTTGTCCTATTTTTTACTGAGGTAATGTATTACAATCGAAGCTGCTTCTGCAACATTTAAACTTTCCATTTTTCC
>PAOX01000011.1 GCA_002710085.1 Fidelibacterota bacterium | reverse complement strand
AGTACTACTATGACCCATTTGGCATATCATCAATTATAAGAAAAATAATTTTATTCTTTTTTAGTATTATTGGCTTTTTTAAGCCTATTGCACGAGGGCCATCTAGCAAACATGAATTATTTGAAATTGTTACAAAAACTACTGCACTTGCATGCCAAAATATTATGATGTCTTTAGTTGCACAAGGCTATGATTCATGCCCAATGGAAGGTTTCGATAAATCAAGAGTAAAAAAGATACTAAACCTAAATAACAAATCTCATGTTGTAATGGTCTTAGGCATTGGGAAAAGAGATCCTAAAGGTATTTATGGGGATAGATTCCGAATTGATGAAGATTTAGTTATCAAAAAAATATAAAATAATAATTATTAATTTAAATATTTTAAAAATTGCATAATCGATAAAGCATCAAACCATTGATTAAAAAATAATTTAAATTGACTTTTATTTTTGGCATTATTTTTAAATTTATAAAGCATANTATCAATATCTTTTTTGTTGAGAAAAGCTATGCTTCTACTATCTAATTCTTGATTTAATTTCTTAATTATGTCTTGATTATTTAACTTCCAACTTTGATCTATAATATTATTAATTTTTTTTATTTCATTATATGAGTAATTAGAAAAATCTAAATTTTTAAATACTTTGTTTTTAGAATATTCATCCATTCTAAATCCCGTCCCTAGATAAACTCTATTTTCATTTCTAGACGATGGAAATACTAATAAGTCTTTAATTTTATAAATTCTAGTATATTTAGCTAAAGATTGTAAAAAATAAAAATCTTCGGTTGCTTTTTTAGTATTCATACCTCCACATGCAACATAAGATTTCATATTACATACAATAGTTGACCCCATACTTACATAACCATATGGAGAACCAGTATCTTCAATTTTTTGAGCTATACTTTTAAGTAATAANTCATATTTTCTAATACCTTCTTCAATTATAGGATTATTTGATTTTTGATGTTTNAAATTAATAACAGCAGCGTTTANATTATTNNCATTAAATTGGNAATCNATAATATTTAAATAATTTTTATCTACGAGGGTATCTGCGTCTAAAGAACAAAAAATAGACTTGTCANCTAATGCNTAATTNAAACAAAAATCTAATCCAATTTTTCTAGCATAACCTACCCCCGCCAATTGATTAGGTAATTCATTCTTATTACTAAAACAATCAATGGCTATAAAATCAAATATATATTCTTTTTTTATTAACTCACTGTATGTTTTTGAATTATTCTGTTTGACAGCAATAGCATCATCAATACTATGATTNATTATGACNAAAACTAAAGTATCATTCAATAAATTTTGATTTTGAATATTTAGAGAATCTAAAGTATCAAAAATATATTCAAATTCATTATAGCATGGAATAACTATAAAAAATTTATAGTTATTCCTTTGAATTTGTTTGTGAGGCTTNNCAACCTTATGTATACTTCTTTTTTTTAAATATTTCTTTAAATGAATATTGTCATTCATTATTTGGATTTATTATCCTATAATAAGTGATACTATAAGTACTACATCCATAACATTTAAAATACCATCTCCATTTATATCAGAAGCATACTGCTGACCTGCATCCGGTTCTTCTGAATCTAAAATAAAGCTTACTAATAATACAATATCTTGAACATTAATATTACCATCAGCATTAATATCTCCTGGTTCAGAAGCAAGAACGTTCATTGTAACAGGAATTGTACCCTGACCTCCATTAGAATCAATCTTAATAAAGGTTGAATAAAAATCAGGATCTAAAACATATGACTCTACCACTACATCAACTGTATTAGATTCACCTTGATTAACTTGACCAGAAGTAGGATTAAGAGTTATCCAAGATGGTCCTTTTGATATAACAAATCCATGTTGATTATGAATATTATTTTGATTCCCTGCTCCTGTATCTCCTAAGATTTGAAGTGCATTCAATCCTTCAGAATCTTGAATACCAACAGTTGCACTATATAAACCACTATCATTATTTGGATCGCCCAAAAATTCATTATAATTCATATTAATTTCACCATTTGGTAACAATACAATTTGAAAATCATAAAACATATTATTATAATCAGTCCACCAATGGGCTACATTATCAAACCAAACAACTAAACGGTCTTCATTAGCATGATAATAAACTTCACCTGAACAATAATCATTACATTGATCATTAACTGGATTTAAATCATCCCATAAACCAAATATTGCAGGTCTTGGTGCATCAATTGATGGTATTTCAAGATTATCCCAAGCATTACTATCTTCNCCAAAACCAATCCATCCATTTGCATTGATAATACATTGTGTGTATTCTTGCCCATAAAATGGNAATTCAAAACCTATATCTATANTATTTCCCGATTGGTCATTTCCTGGGAANCTATAAAGAATTCCATCATCAGAAATATCTATCCACTCAAAATTAACTAAATCTTCATTATCTGAATCAGACCAAAAATTACCACTACTATCAGGGCCACCTTGAGCATTTTCAAAAGGAGAAACTCCAATATTATAATTCAGAGTTGAACCTTGTTGNCCATTATTAGATAAGGTTATTATATCAGATTGTGTATCATCTAAGAATATATCAAAATTCATTGAAGAAGGTGAAAATTCAAGTTCAGCAAAAGGTCCACTAATTGGACAATCTANATTATGAGCTTCAAATCCAGCGCATATTTCTGCATAAAATGGAGTTCCATTATTTATATCTCCATCATTATCATCAAAGATNAACATTTCTTCTAAAAGATCTGGTAAAGAATACGCTCTAGCAACTTGACCATAATGAAATAAATCATTTGCATGTTCTACACCTTGTTCATAACCTAATATTGAAATAAGATTTTGTCTCATTTTCCAAAGAGAACCCATAGTCATTTCTCCAAGACAGTGAACTGCACCTCCACACTCATTACCTGGATACTGCCTTGTGTTTTCTCCATCTCTAAGNCATGTCCCTTCTCCAAAAAAACCATTTCCAAGACATGGAGNATTTGTAATAGTCATAGCCCAATAATCAGCTGTACCTTCTTGAAGCTCAGTACCCCATGGAGCATCATAAGGATCATATGTAAATTGTGAAATACCATGACCATATTCATGATAGACTACATCTGCCATCTGATCAGTACCAGCACATCCNCCTCCTTCAGAAAACATATTAATACTATAGTAGTCCCAATAAGCNTTACATGGCCAATATGGATCCTCAGAACCAATATTTACATTCGCAGGCATTTCATAATCTCCACCTTCTATATTAGGATCAATATCTTTAAGAAAATCATGAATGTAATTTGCATGATAGTATGTATCTCTCTCACCAGGAATTGAATTACTATTTGTAAAATTAAAATTTTCTGTATTTCCAGGAATGACTGTTCTTCTAATTTCGCCATCACTACCTTGTTGATTTTCAGAATTTAAATAATTCCCTTCTAATTTAACAGTTGCTGTAGTTTGAAAATCTCCAATTTCCATCTCATAATAGCCATTTTCATCCGTATAAACAGGATCAAAACCATTAACAGAAATTTGAACATTTGGTAACCCTCTATTAGTCTCGTCTCCAAATGGTTCATCTTTTACATCTCCAGTTACGTAACCATCAATTGTTAAATCCATAGCAAGATCAAATTTTTCTAAAATTTCTCCACTATTTCCGTCTACAAAAATTTTCCAATGGTTGACAGGCCTTTGACCAATGTTTGTACCATCAGAGAAAACATGCAGCTCTACTAACCAAGACAAATGATGCTTAGGTATTGCTGATTTTTTAACCCAAATAAATTCTTCAGGTTCACCAACAACAAAATCACCTTTATCTGTATTAAATAATACATGCTCTTTAGCAAGGTTTAATGCTTGTTCATTACTTACATCATAATTAGGGCTTATATCAATATTTGGATAAGCGTCATGACCAAACAACACTAAGTGTCCACTATTATTAAATCTAAAATCAACTCTAGCATTATATATAGGAATATCATGATAAGTTTGATTGAATATAAGGTATCTAACTTTGCTACCTAATTCATTAACCCATAATTCAAGATCAGAGTTTTCTATACCAAACAAATATTGGTTTTCTTCAATAAATTTTCTTGAATAATCTTCTGCAAGTTTTTCATTGTTTATATTAAATGAATAAGGAATACTTTTTCCATAGACCCTATGCGGAGTACCATTAATATTCCATCTAAAATTCCAATCTCCCACATACTTTTGTTCAAATCTTTCTTGAACATAAGCCTTATCATAAACAACTGATTGTTTATCTAATTGAGAAAATAGAGCTGAAATAAGTAATATTAGTATTATAGTATAATTTTTCATCTTAGCTTCACCTTATATGTTTTCTTTTTATCACAAATAATTTCCAACTATATAATATAAATCAAGGATTTAAATAAAAACATACTTTATACATTTTGAAACAATTACTATATTTAGATAATGAAAAAATTATTAAAAATATTATGTTTACTTGTTTTCTTCATAAGTTGTGAACAAGAAGTTGTAGATGCAGTGCATGGATGTTTTGATTCTGNAGCTTGTAATTATAATCCTAATGCTACATATGATAACNATAGCTGCGAGTATATATCTTGTGCAGATTGTGTAGGAATACCAAATGGTGGAGCATCAATAGATGATTGTGGAATCTGCCTTGGTGATAATACATATTGCCTACCAATTAATCTAGATTTTGGAAACATTTATATCAATGAAGAAGGACAATTTAACGTACAGATTCTAATAAACAGTTCACAAGATTTAACTGCCTTCCAATTTGATATAATAAATGGAGAAATTTTAAGTGCATCTGGTGGTTTATCGGAAGAATATGGTTTTAATATACAATTAAACCCTGATAATCCTGATGAAACAATCCTTGGCTTTTCAATGACTGGAAACAAAATTCCTTCTGGTAGTAATAATGTTCTAACAAATATTACCTTTAACACCTTATCTGATGAAATCTGCTTAGACTTAGGCAATGGTGATTTCATTGAAATTATACAAGGAATAGAAACATTTGAAGATATCAATAATAACCAAGAATGGGATGAAGGTGAAGAATGTTTTTATGATTCTATAAATAATAGTGANTGTGAAGGGATTCAAATTATATTAGAAAATATGGATATTCTAATTGCAGAATATGGAATAGAGCAAACATTAGAAGAATTATATGATCGAATTGATGGGTTTGATGAAGATATTATATCCTATACAGTTAATCTTGGTAACTGCATTTCGGTTCCACAATAAACTAAAAAATTAGTTTAAAATTATATCAACAATTAAAATAATATCTTGAATATTAATATTACCATCTTCATTTATATCAGCTAAATTAAGCCAATCTTGATTTGGATCTACATCCTCTAAAATATAATTAATCAGTTGAATCACATCTTGAATATTAATAGTCTCATCATCATTAATATCACCTGGAATAATAAGAATATTATCCAAATACTCTATAACTGTTTCAATAGTTAATTCAGCTGCATCAGTAGCAACCCTCACACTTAATTGACCACCCACATGAATATGCCCACCTAATAAACAAGGAGTATCAGTATCTATACTTGATTGATGATACCACATTCCATGATAACCCATAAACTCTGANAAAAATCTTCCAGCATCACCATTTTGGTCAACATAACAATTCACTGGAATATCAGAGTTATCTAAAGCTTCTTCGATTAATGTAATAGGCAATGCTGTTCCTCTATTCCCATTATCAGCATAAGAATCATCTGGAGGGCTTGGAGTTGGGTATAAAGGAGATGTATAATCTGCATACCAATTAACCCAATTATAAACATTATTTTCAAGCTCCCAACTATTATTATTAAAACCTCTACTAAATGTTATNATACCAGATGGTTTAACTTCTTCAATAATTCTCCAAAAATCTTCTGAAGTATCTTGATAATCAACCTCTAAATCACCATATCCTTGACCACAATTATTACAATCTGGTGGANTAAATTCAGGAAAAAAGGAAACAACATCAAAACCTAAATCACGCCAATTCTCTCCCTCCCATCCATTAGGATTAAGCTCAGGATTTTGACTGAAATGTCTAATCATTTCATTTGTAGGCGGCCAATAACCTGTTACCATTAATACAGGTCTCTCTCTTGTGTTTTTAATCTTATAATTAGTATCCTCTGTTGGATATATAATATTTTCAATTGATTCAATTTTCTCAATTATNAAAGAACCATCAAAGCTAGTGTTATATGGCTCAAAATAAAANATTACAACNTCTTTACTATTTAGTACTGATGGAAATATTATTGAACCATTCATACTTGTATAAGGACCATATATAGTGTTTTGAATTTGATCAAAAAAAGCAAAATATGCTTCTTCAGGAAGATGTGCTTGGGTAATTTTTATTTGATAATTTCCTTCATAATCAGAATGTAATTTTAAATATGAAAACGTACCATTTTCTCTATACTCTTTGTATGCATGATTTTGGAATAAAATATTAGTTTCGTCTGTATTTATAACTGGAATCTGATTCGGAATATTTTCTGTATCTACTTTATTTAAAATATAAGCTGGAATAACCTGAGATAATAAAAATGAATTTAATAAATATACTATAAGAATTAATTTGGTCATTTTAGACTCCTTTTAACTAAATAATATTTAACACATCTAACATAATTAAAATAAACATTAATGGAAAATAAAATAATGTAGCTAACATTAATTTTTTTGCATTTTTATTAGAAGATTCTTTTAAAAATTGCATTACTANAATGANAAAGAAAGAACTTANTATNCTNATACCTANTAAATATCCNAGNTCTACTACTNNNANAAANTATANCCCNANNCTTGTTCCNATCATAGCAATTGAAAAAAATAANACATGATATTGAGTATGATTTGANTTTGGNTATTCTGAAGGNANCATNTTAAATCCACCATCTTTATAATCTTTAGAATATATAATTGCAATTGCTAAAAAATGAGGTATTTGCCAACAAAAAAGTATTGAAAATAATATCCATGAAACTGAATTAATACTATTAGTTGCAGCAGTCCATCCGCCAAGAACAGGCAAAGCTCCAGGAATAGANCCTATAAGTGTATTAAAAGTNCTNAACCTCTTNCTNGGAGTNTAAANAAATAAATATAAAAAAACTGTTAATAAACAGANTATTGCTGTTAATTGATTNACTGTATAAAAAATNAAAAATACACCAAAAACAGATAAAATAGANCCAAANAACAATGCATTAANAGGNTTTATTCTATTTGATGGAATAGGNCTCTTCATTGTTCGNTTCATTTGNGCATCAAAATCTTTTTCTAAATACTGATTCAAAACTGCACAACCGCTAGNTGAGAAAAACATTCCTATTAATAGAAANAATAGATCNTCATAATGNTTTATAGCTAATAAACCCTTAGATCTTAGACCTAAATAAAANCCCAAATAACCTGTTAGNAATACTAACAGNCTAATTCTAAACTTNANCATCTCTATATAATNTTTAATCATACTTTAATTTAATTCTTTGAAAAGCAACTATTACTAGTCCCAAAATTACACTAGATAACCATAAATGATATAATCTAAAAGATTCATGAATTATATTAAATCGCAAACCCTCTCCTATCAATATTTGAGCGCATATTGAATATAAAATAAATTTGACTAATAATGTTACTGTTTTAGAAGGTGTGCTAAGATTTATAACATGGTTCCAAAGTATAGCAGAACAAGTTAACATTGAAAAGCCTAAAATAGGATGTATATATTTAATTAAACCTGTCTCGTAAACATATTTTTGCATTCTTATATAATACGGNAAATGAATCAAAAGGTTGTCATCAATAAATGTTCTAATATAAGAACCTGAAAAAACTAACATTAGATTAATTATAAAAATCAGTAANAAGAATATCTGNGAAGAAGNTGAATAATTAAATTTATGCTCTAAATTAGGAAACATTACTATAAAGCCTCTATTGGTAGTATAAATCAAAGAAA
Organism: Fidelibacterota bacterium; assembly: GCA_002710085.1. The sequence goes on along the minus strand of PAOX01000011.1, from coordinate 14,137 downwards.
TAGTAGTTAAAATAGCAATATATAAATGAATACTTACAGAATGTTGATAAATAATATTTTGCCCATCAATACTTGTAGCAATCTGGCCCCCAAACCATCCGGCAATAATAATCAATAATAAAGAAGAAAGTGAACCATAAAAAAGTATCTTATCTGTTTTAAAAACATAAAATGATTTAAAAAAAGTATAAAGCATAGATATACCTAATATTACACCCACTAAACGATTAAAATATTCTATCCATGAACCATAAACTTTATCCTGTGTAGGGTTAAACTCTTCGGGAATATCATCAATTGTAAAGGGTGGAATCCAACTGCCATAGCATTTAGGCCAATCAGGGCAGTCATCTCCTGATTCTGTTATTCTAACAAAACCTCCAACAAGTATAAGTATATATAGTAATATAACTGTAATTATTGAAGCTTTATAAAATTGATACATTCTATCCATTGTTTATAATATNAATATTTCTATAATAAGCTAAACTTTCAGGATTTGATAAAGCATCAATATTTGTTACCTCATTACCTTCAATAACATTTTTAACTGCTAATTCAACTTTTTTACCATTAATTGTATAGGGAATATCTTGAATTTGAATAATTCTATAAGGTATATGTCTAGGAGAACAATTAATTTTGATATGATTTTTAATATCTTGCTTTATTTCATTTGTTAACTGCTTTTTTTGCATCTTTACAAATAGAANAATCACCTCATCATCATTATACTCATAACCTATTACAACGCTATCTTCTATATATTTTATTTTATCTAACACTCTATATATTTCTGCTGTACCAATTCTTACTCCACCAGGATTAAGGGTTGTATCTGATCTTCCAAAAATCTTAACTGTTCCATCTTCATAAATAGAAATATAATCACCATGTTTCCAAATATTTGGATAAGTATCAAAATAGGCNCTCTTATACTTCAAATTATTATGATCGTTAAAAAAATAAATAGGCATAGAAGGAAAAGGAGTTACACATACAAGCTCTCCTTTATCAGAGATAAGTGATTTACCATTTTTATCAAAACTCTTAACATCCATACCAAGACCTAAAGATTGTAATTTTCCTTTTACCACTGGCTTAATAGGATTACCCAAAGCAAAACAAGAAATTATATCAGTACCTCCAGATATAGAACACAATTGAACATCATGCTTCCATTGATCATATACAAAATCATAATTTTCTTCAATAAGAGGCGACCCTGTAGAGAGAATTAAACGTAGTTTTTTAAAAGAATATTTATTAGGAATGATATTATTTTGTTCTAAAAATGAAATGTATTTAGCGCTCGTTCCAAAAATAGATAAATCAATGGAATCAGCTATCTCAAGTAAAGAATCATTTCGAGGATAAAAAGGGTTCCCATCATAAAGAACTAAAGTTGCCCCTACAGCAAGGCTAGACACAAGCCAATTCCACATCATCCACCCACATGTTGTAAAATAAAATATTTTATCACTTCTTTTTAAATCAGAATGAAGAACCAACTCTTTTAAATGTTGAAGCAATGTACCCCCAACAGAATGAACAATACTTTTAGGCTTACCTGTTGTTCCTGATGAATACATAACATATAAGGGGTGTGAAAAAGGAACTTGAACAAATTCAATCGAATCATTTGAATCAGGTATATCCCTCCAATTAATGCAATTATCTATATCTGAAGACCCTATTAGATTTGCACATATTGTCTGATTGACTGAGGATAAAGCATCTCTGATTTGTTTAATTTTAGATGATAAATTTATTTTTTTACCTTTATAAAAATATCCGTCGCTTACAAATAATACCTTTGGGTCTATTTGTGTAAATCGATCTAAAACACCTTTAATACCAAAATCAGGAGAGCATGAACTCCAAACGGCCCCAATAGAAGATGTTGCCAACATTGCAATAATAGCTTCTGGAATATTCGGCATAAAAGCTGCAACTCTATCACCTTCTTTAACACCTAAAGATTTTAAATATAAAGCACATCTATTAACTCTATCAAATAATTGACTATAAGTGATTTTACCTTTTATCTGATCTTCACAGAAATATTCAATAGCTATTGAATCATCTCTAAATTTTAGTAAATTTTCTGCAAAATTAAGCTTAGCTCCATCAAACCATGTGGACTCTATAAAAGAATCTTTTCTATTAAATATAGTTTTTGGATTTGATGAGAGCTTAATATCACAAAACTGATGGACACTATTCCAAAAATCTGATATATCAGTAATGCTCCAATCATATAAATCTTCATAACTTTTTATATCTTTTTTATAATGATTGTTTATAAAGGAAATAAATTTTGAAATATTGGATTTATTATAATGATAACTAGAAGGTTGCCAAAGAATATCCTGCATGACTATCTTTCTTCAAGAATACTAACAATAGTCCATGCGCAATCAAACAAATCTTCATTAATAAATTTTTTACACAGTAACTCTAAATCCTTTAAAGCATCATTCTTGTGCTGTTTATAAACCTTATCTACTATTTTAGGTTTTTTATCAACACTTGAAAGTTGTGATAGTTCATTTGCAGTAATAATATTACTATTTAAAATTGTTGTAGGTATAGCATCAAAACCTAATCCATTATGACGAGGTTTTTTAAATTCAAATAATCCATCCTTAGATTTTGAATACCATGATCCTCCCATTCTAGAAATAGCATCTAACAAATTAGGATCTACAGCACCCTTTGTATCTAAAATATTCTCTGATATATGAAACATCACTATTTCTCCAAGAATTAAATTTCCGCTAGCTGGCTTATTTCCTAAATAAATTATATCATATAACTTACATTCCATAACAAATGAAGACTCTCCTACAAATGGAGGTTTGACAATAGTAGATTCTTGTTTTGTTAACCCAGTCTTCTCAAACTCATCAATCGATCTTTCATATTCACATGAAGATAGACTGACTTGACCAACCATACTTGAATTAGCAATAGAAATTGTAAATTCTTTTGTTTCTTGAATATTTAATAAAGTATCTTTTGGTTTACCTGTCCTACCACTTAACGCTGGTGAAAAACCTACAATTGGAGGATTCGCTCCAAATCCATTAAAAAAAGAATATGGCGCAAGATTTACTTCATTATTATTACTAATAGATGAAACAAATGCTATAGGCCTTGGAACAATACCTGATATCATCAAATGGTAATTGCTTCGAATATCTAAATCTTTTGGATTATATTGCTTTTTCATAGACTATATTATACTTTAAATAAAAATTTTAACATTCATATTTATAACCAACTTAGATAATATTTCTTATCTTCTATATTAAGTGAATTCTCAGTAATATTTAACGGCTTATAAGTATCAACCATAACCGCCAACTCATCAGTTCTCTTCTTTCCAATTGAAGCCTCATACTTACCTGGCTGAGGTCCATGAGGAAGCCCCATAGGATGATAAGTAATAGATTCTAAGCTTATACCTTTTCTACTCATAAAATCTCCTTGGGAATAGAAAATTACTTCATCAGAATCTACATTAGAATGCGGATAAGGGGATGGAATTGCATCTTTATGATAATCAAACATTCTACTTACAAATGAACATATNACAAATCCTTGAGATGTAAATGTTTGATGAACAGGAGGAGGTTGATGAATACTGCCAGTAATAGGCTCAAAGTCATTAATATTAAATATCCATGGAAAATAATATCCATCCCAACCAACTAAATCAAACGGATGATGCGCATAAAACATTTCCTGTAACCCACCATTAGTTCTAACATTAATTTTAAAGCTACCCTCTTCATCTTTAGGGTCCATTAAATCTGGTGTTCTAATATCTCTTTCACAAAATGGAGAATGTTCTAACAATTGTCCAAATTTATTTCTATATCTCTTTGGAGTTTCAACTGGTGATTTAGATTCGATAACTAAACATCTGATAGTATCATCAATTGTAAGCTGCCATATAATTCCTCTAGGAATGACAATATAATCACCTGCTTTGACTTCTAATTGACCAAAGTTTGTGAACAATTGTCCTGAACCTGACTGAATATATATAACTTCATCAAAATGTGCGTTTCTATAAAAACTATCCATATTTTGTGTTATATGAGCTTTGTGAATTATAACATCATCATTGAACATTAAAGGAATTCTATCATAAACAATATCTCCTTTATCTGGAATATCTTGTGTCTGAATATGTCTAGCTTGGTGCTTATTATCTATCTTTTTAATTTTAAATGGGTGAAGTTTACCTACCTTCGAAACTCTTGTAGGCATTCTTAAGTGATAAAGATTTGAATATATACTTGAAAAACCCTCACGACTAACTAATTCTTCATAATATATAGATTTAGCACTTCTTTTAAATACAGTATGTCTCTTAGGAGATACTAATCCTCTACTTTGATAAAATGGCATTTTACAAATTACCCCTTTCACCTTGTGCTTTTTCTATTGATTCAAATAGTGCTTGAAAATTTCCTTGTCCAAAACCTTTAGAGCCTTTTCGTTGGATAATCTCAATAAATAAAGTAGGACGATCTTGNAAAGGTTTAGTAAATATNTGTAATAAATAACCATACTCATCCCTATCTACCAAAATATTNAATTCCTTTAATCTCTTAATATCTTCATCTATACCNCCAACNCTTTTTAATAAATCATCATAATAGGTNTGTGGAATATCTAAAAATTCAACACCATTATTTTTTAAATGAGCAATGGATGTAATTATATCNTCAGTTAAAATAGCTATATGCTGAACTCCTGCNCCCTCATTAAACTCTAAATACTCTTCTATTTGTGATTTTTTTAAACCTTCTGCNGGCTCATTTATTGGTAGTTTTATTTTCCAATTTTTTGAACGTAAAACTATACTCTTTAAAGCTGAATATTGTGTCGATATATCACCATCATCAAATCTTACAAAGGTTCCAAACCCAAATACATTTTCATAATATTCACGCCAAAAATCCATTTTGTCCCATTCAACATTCCCAACCACATGATCAATTAAAANTAATTTGCTATCAGATATTTTTATATCAGGTAATTTTANCTCTTTAAATTTAGGGNCCCATAAACCCTTATATTTAGTGTCATCTATAAAAGAATGGATTGTGTCACCATATGTTTTAATGGAAGCACTACAAAATAAACCTTCTTCTTTATCAGAATGAGGCTCAANATTTGGTATGGCACCTCTTTCTATACAAGAATCATAAACAAAATTAACATCTTCAACATCAAATGCTACATCTCTAACACCATCACCATGTTTTTTTAGCCAATCAGAAGCAGGATGAGAAGACTTTAATGGAGTTGTAAATACAAAAAATATTTTCCTACTTTTCAAAACATAAGATACATGAGAATAGACCCCGGTCTCAGGCCCACAATAAGCATAAGGAGTAAAACCAAAAGCTGATCTATAAAAATGAACTACCTGTTTTGCATTACCTACATAAAATTCAANATATTTAAATCTCTTTATATTAAANTGCTCTTTACCTTCCCATTTATCCGTCATATACATGAATTATATTAACTCCTTTATATTTCTAATTAAAAAATCATTTTCTTCTGGTAATCCTACTGTAATTCTAACACAATTAGGTAAACCAAAACTAATTAAATGCCTCAATATAACGCCTCTTTTAAGTAAAGAATTACAAAAATCTGAAGCTATATCTTCACTCTTAAACTCTAAAGTTATAAAATTAGTNGCACTTGGAATATAANTTAAATTAACATCTTCAAAAAATTGTTTCAATCTTANTTTCTCTGAATTATTCATTTTAATTGAATTAACTAAATGNTCNTCATCATCCATAGCTATACATGCAGCATATTGACCTAAAGATGAGGGTTCAAATGGTAATTTTACTTTCATTAAATTTTCAATCAATTGTTTATCAGCAAAACCATATCCCACCCTAAAACCTGCTAAACCTTGAGCTTTAGAAAAAGTTCTTAAGGTAATAACATTATCATATCTATAATGCATAGAATCTGGATAATCCTCAATATGACAAGCATATTCAAAGTATGCTTCATCTAATAAAACTATTACTCTAGATGGTACAGACCTCATAAACTCTTCAAATACGTTCTTAGTAAAAAAAGTCCCTGTAGGATTATCTGGATTAGCCAAATAAATTACCTTAGTTTTATCATTAATTTTAGATGCCATTGCATCTAGATTATGATGATAGTTATCCATTGGAACCCAATTAGTTTTAAATCCGCTAGCATTTGCTAAAACTCTAAATCCAATAAAGGAGTTTTCTGCTGCTATAATTTCATCACCTGCATTTAAAAATGTTCTCATAATTACAGACATGATGCCTTCACTGCCACCGCCTATGATGACATTATCTATATTTAAATTAAATTTTTTGGCTAATTTAGTTCTTAAATCATAGCCATTTGAGTCTGGATATCTATGAGTATCATGTAATATTTCTTGAATCTGATTAACAGCTTTCTTAGAGGGGCCCATAGGATTTTCATTGGAAGCTAATTTAATAATATAATCTAGATTTAATTCTCTTTGAACTTCCGAAATAGGCTTACCTGCTTTATAAGGCATTAAATCTTTAATATGTTTAGGTACCAAAGCCATCACTCAAATTTAATAAATTATATAATAGAAGTATAATATAATTATAATATATTATTCCTTAGAAAGGAAAATATTTTATATTGATGATAAATAAGAAAAAACTTAGGTCTGATCTTTTTAAGCATATAGATGGAATTGCTTTAACTGCACCTCTATCATGTATTTTTAATGGAAGTAATAGCATTTTAAATCTTTTAAAAAAATCAAATGAGTTTATCCTAGATAACAATACATTAAAATCTATAAATGCAGATTATCTAAATGTTACTCTTAGATTGTTTGAATCTCAAGGATGGCTAAAAAGATTATTGATTAAAGAAAACGTAATTAAAGTTAAGTCTACTACATTAGGTGCAAATCTATTTAATCAAGCAAATTTATATAATACTTTTTTTCTATTCTTTCCGTACTTAATCAAGTTAAATTTTAATAATCCCGAATCGCATAAAAAATTAAATGAATTTTTAGATCGTTTTGATGAATTAGAAAAAAAGACACAAAACAAAACTATACTCAAACATATTGAAGGGTTAATACTTGGCCCAGTACTTGTTGCTTTAGGTATACAAAATCATATTACAATTGAATCAAATAATAAATTAATATTCAACNATTCAATAAATAATGAAAATAAAAAGTTTATTCTACGGCTATTTAAAAAATTTGAATTATCAAATGAAGAACAATTAAATGAAAAAGGTATATTTTTCTATAAAAGAAGAGCAGCATATGGAGTGACTGTATCATATATGCCTCTATTTGCACAAATAGANATATTATTATTTAAAGATACTTCAAATATATTAGTTAGAAATAAAAATGGTAATGAGCTTCATGTTAATAGAAAAATGAATGTTTGGGGAAGTGGTGGAGCTCATAAATTATATTTCAAAAAAATAGATGAAATAATTGTAGAAATTTTTAATAAACCTATTGAATTACAACCAAAAGGCATAGCTGATATGGGATGTGGAGATGGAACCTTATTAATACATCTATATAAGCTTATAAAAGAAAAAACAACTAGAGGGCAGAGATTAAAAGATTATCCTTTACATATAATCGGAGCAGATTTTAATGATGAAGCTCTAGAGGTTACAGGCGAAAATTTGAGTACAGAAAATATAAATCATATTTTAGTAAAAGCTGACATAGGGAACCCAAACAATTTTAATGCTGTATTAGAAAAAAAACATAATATTAAACTTAATGACTTATTAAGTGTAAGATCATTCTTAGACCATAATAGAATGTTTGAAATGCCTAATTTGGATAATTTTGATTTAAATAAAATTAAAACAAATTCAACAGCAGCATTCTCTTGTAATGAAACTAATACAATTTTTGAACCTATAGTATTTAAAATAGGCTTAATTGAGCACTTTTTAAAGTGGAAACCCTTTATAAGTAAATATGGATTAATATTACTTGAATTGCATACAATCAATCCAAATATATGTAAAGATAATATTGGAAAAACATTAGCTACTGCATATGATGCAACACATGGATATTCAAATCAATATATAATTGAATATGAAGATTTTATTGATTCTGCAAGATTAGCAGGATTAAAAAATAATGACAATTTTGAATTTAACTTTCCAAATAAAGAATTAACTACAGTAAGTATAAATTTATTCTCTGTTTAAATCTTAATTTTGACTAATTGCTGCCTGAACTGTATTACTCAATAACATTGTTACTGTCATTACTCCCACACCTCCAGGTACTGGCGTAACAGAAGCTGCTTTACCCAAAACATCATNAAAATCAACATCACCTACAACTCTATATCCTTTTTCTTTGGTTGTATCATCTATTCTATTAATACCCACATCTACAATATGAGCTCCCTCTTTAATCATATTTTTTTTGATTAAATTAGGAACACCAACAGCAGCTATAATAATATCAGCTTTTTGAGTATATGATTCTAAATTTTTTGTTCGTGTATGACATAAGGTTACAGTAGCATTTCCATAAGAAAAGTTTTGAGATAGCAATGAAGCTATAGGTTTACCAACAAGATTACTTCTTCCTACAACTACCACATCTTTACCTTCTATATCAATATCGTAATAGTCTAAAATTTTCAAACATCCAAATGGTGTACATGGTATAAATTGTGGATCTCCTTGCATAATATAACCTTGATTNTCAGGATGCAAACCNTCTACATCTTTTTTAGGAGAAATAGTCTTTAAAATTTCCTTTTCATTTAAATGNTTAGGTAAAGGAAGTTGTAATAAAATTCCATGAAATTTTTTATTTTCATTTAATTCACTAATGAAATTAATAAGAACTTCTTTACTAGTATCTTTAGGTAAAGAAAAAACTTCACTATAACAACCTAATTTTGAAAATGCTTTAGCTTTTGAACTNACATATAACTTAGAAGCAGGATTATCTCCAACAATAATTGCAGCAAGAGATGGAGTTATACCTCTCGATTTTAAATTAGTTATTTTTGATAAAAGTTCATCTTTTACTTTAACAGATACAACTTTTCCTTTTAAAATAAGAGTGTCCAATATTAAACTCTATTTTTGAGATGCTTCAATATCTGAAATTTTATCTTCTATAAATTCAGTAATTGCTACAGCTTTTGCTTCAACTTGATTGATAACTTCATTTTTCTTTTTTTTGCATTCAAATAATTGTGCGGTTATATTCATCGCAGCAAAAATCACTAAACGCAACTGTGGAGTTGATGAATTATTAGGGCCTGCAATTTGATTCATTGTNTCATTTAAATAATTTGCACACTCTTCTATTACCTGAGGTTGTGCATCGGTTCTTAGCCTATACTCTTGTCCATATATATTGATTTTAACTTCTTTAGCCATAAAATCTCCCTTTAACGTTGTACTATATCAAACTTANTTTTTAAACTATCTAAAATAGATAAAACTCTATCATCTACATCTTTATCAACTAATGTTTTTTCCTCACTTTGAAATGTTAATGAAATTGCTAAACTTTTTGAATTTTTATCTAACTCTTTTCCAGAATATACATCAAATACATTAGTATCTATCAATAATTTATCAGTTGCATTATAAATACAATTAATAATGTCAGCTGATTGAATTTCTTTTTTTAATAAAATAGAAATATCCCTTTTCATAGAAGGAAAAGGANATATAGNTCTATAACGAAAATCTTTTATAACATTTTTATTTATTTTNTCTATAGAAATCTCAGAAAATACTATTGGCCCTTTTATGTCATATTTTTCTTTTAATTTGATGTCTAATAATCGTAAATAGCCAATACAACTCTTTCTAGAATAAATATTAATATTGATCTCACTTAATTTAGATTCTTCTATTTTAAAATGAACGTCATTTACTTTCAATTGTTTTAAAATTGATAAAACCTCTCCTTTTGCATAAAAAATATCAGCAACAAACTTACTATTCCAATGCTCATTATGCTGACCAAACCAAACTAAACCTAGAGTNNNCTCTTCTTTATTNTACGATTTGATANTAGAATGAACTCTNCCAATTTCAAATAATTTNAAATAATTNTGTCCTCTTTTTTCATTAAAAGAAACTGCTTTCAATAAACCTGGCATTAAAGAATTTCTCATATATTTCATATCTTGACTTGATTCATTTATAATTTCAGAAGTTTCAAAAATATTAAAATCTTTTAATACTTTATCATTATATAAGCTATTAGAGTAATGTTCATAAAAACCTTTAGAACAAAGNATTGATCTAATATGATTATGAATATCTTGAGCATTATCAATAATAGCTGAATATGAATTATTAAATACTTGAGATATAGGAATATTATCATAACCAAATACTCTGGCTACTTCTTCATATAAATCGATTTCTCTATCTAAATCATTNCTNTATGAAGGTACTGAACATANAAGAATGTCTTCTTTATCTTTATTNTTAANNTTAATAGATAATTTTGAAAAAATATCATTATATTCATCAAGATTTAACGCTAGACCTAAAAAATTATTACACTTTTTATAATTAAAATCTATTGTTTTAATATTTTTTTCTTTTGCCTTATTATCTACAAAATCATTAGAAGATTCACCATCATTCATATCTAAAAGCAACTTAGTAAATTTATCCATTACATATATTACCTGATTATAATCAACACCTCTTTCAAACCGTTTAGANGCTTCTTTTGCATAATCATATTTTTTAGCAGTTTTTCTTATACTTACTTCATTAAAAACAGCACTTTCAAGTAATATGCTAGTTGTGTCTTTATCTACTTGACTATCAAAACCTCCAATAACACCTGCAATAGCAATAGGACCTTTTGAATCTGCAATCACAATATCATCATTTGATAATTTATTAAGCTCATTATTTAANCATAATATTTCTTCATTTTTTTNAGCATGCCTTATTTCAATTGTTTTACCATTTAATTTATCATAATCAAATGTNTGTAAAGGCTGCCCTAAATCAAACATTATATAATTTGCTAAGTCAACTATATTNTTAATACTTTTTTGACCAATTAATGCCATTTTATGTTTTAACCATTGAGGNCTTTCTTGAACTTTAATATTTTTTATAANCCTACAAGAATACCTAGGACATAAATCNCCATTAGAAANNTTTATATTTATTAAATCTGAAGTTTTAAAATTACTTGAATTAAATGTTATTTCTTCTAATTCTAATTTTGAATCTTCAATAATAGCTAATTCTCGAGCTATACCTAAATGGCTAAAACAATCGCCTCTATTTGGTGTAATATCAAAATCAAATATAGTATCTACCTCTAGTGATAAAGCTTCACTTAAAATACACCCCTTAGACAAACTATCATCTAATATCATAATACCTTCGTGATTATCACTCAAACCAAGTTCTTTTTCTGAACAAATCATTCCATGTGATACAATGTCTCTTATTTTAGTTTTTTTGATTTGAAAGTTATCTATTTTACTACCAATTTTTGCCACAGGAACTAGTATTTTATCCGTTACATTAGGAGCGCCACATACAATAGTTAACAATTCATCCTCAGACACATCAACTTCACAAACCTTTAATTTATCTGCATTAGGATGTTTTATACAATTAACGATTTCTCCAACAACTATGTTTGAGTCTATTGAATTTAATTCTGTAGAAGTACACTCTAATCCCAGTTGAGTAAACGCTTCAACTAATTCAGCATCACTCTTGTTTGATTGAATATAGCTATTTAACCAATTTCTAGAAATCTTCATAATTTAAAACTGCCTTAAAAATCTAATATCACCTTCATATAGTAAACGAATATCTGTAATACCATATTTTAACATCGCTATTCTCTCTATACCAATACCAAAAGCATATCCAGTTAATGAGCTATCGTAATTAACTGACTTGAATACTTCAGGATCTACCATACCACAACCTAATATTTCTAACCAACCAGTTCCTTTTGTTATTCTATAATCACTTTCAGAATTTAATCCCCAATAAATATCCATTTCAGCACTTGGTTCAGTAAAAGGGAAGTAACTAGGCCTAAATCTAACTTTAACATCTTTTCCAAAATATTTTTTTGAAAAATATTCCATTACTCCTTTTAAATCTGCAAAACTAACGTTTTTATCCACATACAGACCTTCAATTTGATGAAATAAACAATAACTACGCACACTAATATCTTCATTTCTATAAACTCTTCCTGGAGAAATAATCCTTATAGGCGGCTCATTCTCTTCCATAAAATGAATTTGACTGGCAGAAGTATGTGTTCTTAATAGTTTTTCATTATTTAAATAGTAAGTATCTTGCATATCTCTTGCAGGATGGTGCTTAGGAATATTTAAAGCTTCAAAATTATAAAAATCATCTTCTATTTCATTACCTGAAAATATTGAAAAACCAATACTACTAAATATATTAGATATATCATTTATAACTTTAGTAATAGGATGTATATTGCCTTCAAAAAAATGATTTCCTGATAAAGTTAAATCTACTTTAGAAGTACTTTTATTATTAGTTTTTTTTGAATAGACTTTATCAAAATCTTTTTGAATGTCATTTCGAAGTGAATTTATTTTTTGACCAACAATAGGTTTATCTGAAGAATCAACATTAGGTAACTCAGAAAACAATTCAGATACCAAACCTTTTCTACCAAGGTATTTGTTGTACAAATCATTTAATTTAGAAGAATCATTTATAGCCGAAGATAATTCAGCTTTAAAATCTTTCTGAATAGAATTAATTTTATTTAATAATGACATAGAAAAACTATGATTTATTTATAGAATCAACTAATTTGGTAAATCCTTCTGAATCATTAACTGCCATGTACGCAAGACTCTTTCTATTTATTTCAATATTATTTTGTGATAATAAAGAAATAAATTTAGAATAGCTTAATCCTCTATTTCTAACTGCAGCATTAATACGAATAATCCACAATCTTCTGAAATCACGCTTTTTTTGTCTTCTATCTCTATAAGCATATTGTAATGCTCTTTGTACAGCATCTTTAGCAGTTCTATAATTGGATTTACGGGTACCAAAATAACCCTTAGCTTGTTTAATGATCTTTTTATGTTTTTTCCTTCTAGGAACTGAACTATTAGCTCTTGGCATATTACTCTCCTAATTTATCATTTTTTTATTTCTGCTACTCATAGCAGAGCTAATTGTTGTACTCTTACGGAGACGCCTCTTCCGATTCGAGCTTTTTCTAGTTGCTAAATGACTGTTACCAGCTCTAGAATGAACTAGTTTACCAGTGCCGGTTTTTTTAAAACGTTTAGCAACACTTTTTCTTGTTTTCATTTTTGGCATCTTAATTTTCTCCTTATTTAGGACTTAATATTAGAGATAACCTTCGGCCTTCTAAGTTAGCCTGTTTATCAATTTGCGCAAAATCATCCAAAATCTCTACAACTCTGTTTAAAGTGTTAACCCCCATGGCTTGATTAGCCATCTCTCTACCTCTATACATTACTGTGATTTTAACCTTATCTCCAGATTCTAAAAATTTTTTAGCTCTAGATAATTTTGTTAACAAATCATGATCCCCTGTATTTGGTCTTACTCTAATTTCTTTTACATGTATTACATGTTGTTTTTTCTTATTTTTCCTATCAAGCTTTTGTTTTTCATATAAATATTTACCATAATCTAATATTTTACAAACTGGAGGATCTGTATTTGGAGATATTTCTACCAAATCTAAACCTATATCCTGAGCCTTGTTTAAACCTTCATCAAAATTAACAACCCCCAATTGATTACCTTCATTGTCAATTAATCTAATTTTAGTTGATTTAATTTGAAAATTAATTCTTAAACCTTTTTTCGAATTACGTATATCTTTACTCCTTATTAAAAATAAATATTTATTATAAGCCCCAATTTTAAAATAATTTATATTATTTAACAAACTATAAATTAAATATAAATTCTAGTAGTCGATACTGGAATCGAACCAGTGACCTCTACGATGTCAACGTAGCGCTCTAACCAACTGAGCTAACCGACTGTTAAA
>PAOX01000010.1 GCA_002710085.1 Fidelibacterota bacterium | reverse complement strand
AAACCAAGCTGATTTAACATATCAGCTATACCCATCACACCTAAACCTAATCTTCTTGTTTCTTTTGCTGCTAACCTTTGTTTTTCTAGTGCGTTAAGATCTTCATTCCAAGTAACCACATTATCTAAAAAACGTACAAGTAGCTGTGAAGATTCTGCAAGTTGATCCCAATTTATTCTTGCGTTATTTTGGTATCCATCAATTACAAAACGTGATAAATTTAGCGATCCCAAATTACAAGCGCCTCCATCTTCTAAAGGTACTTCAGCACATGGGTTTGTACTAACAATCGGTCGTCCAACATAATTAGATGGTGAGTAGTCAGACATCGTAGACCAGAAAATAAGCCCAGGTTCAGCAGTCTTATAGTTTCCTTCAACAAATTCATCCCAAANNGANCNTGCTTTNACTAATTGTTTAATNTCTCCNGTNTCTTCATTATTAAAATACAACATAAANTCNCCNGCTTGNCTTATTGCTAATTCATANTCATCACANNTAACNTTNTAATCACCAAACTTATTTCTACANTNNACATCATCNACNANNTTTTTNCTNATATTTTNATTATGNTCTGNTTTNANCCATTTTTTCATNGCTGNAAAAGNTGTCAAANGTTTTNATNANTTCANAATCNTCNACTTTTTTTGAAGGCATTTTNACAGAAAANTGNTCATATTGNTTNGCNGTTGNTNCTAGNNGTTTTTTTATTNANATANACNAANTAAGTNTNNGAATNATATTTTCTTTCTTCATCAACAGAACTCATAAATTCATCACTAACTTTAATTGAAATATTAGCAAAACGTACTTGTGTATTTTCCATTACTTGCTTTTTAATTGTATCAAGTTCAAATTCATCAAATAAGCCTGACCAATTACATTGCTCAATAATTTGATTGGTTACCCAATTTGGTGTCTTTTTAACTTTTAAGAAATGCATGACATCAGGATGCTTCACATCAATAGTTAACATTAATGCTCCTCTACGACCGCTTTGACCAATTAATCCAGTAGTTAATGAATATAATTCCATAAATGATACAGCGCCAGTAGAACTATCAGCTGCATTATGAACAATTGCATCTTTTGGTCTTAAGCAAGATATATCAACTCCGATACCGCCACCATAAGAATAGGTTCTAGCACATTCAAATGCAGCCTTATATATAGAATCAATATCATCTTGATCAATTTGAGAAACAAAACAATTAGCAAGAGTTTTTAATCTGTATAAATCTCCTGCACCAGCTAANACACGTCCTCCTGCNATAAATCTACCCTCAAANAATTCATTNTAAAAACGTTCAGAAAATTCTTTTTGCTTNGAAGGNGTNTCTTCAACTGTAGATANAAAAGAAGCTAAACGTTTGAATACATCTTCTGGCNTATCTTCAATTAAATCATTATTTAANTCCTTAACATAATATTTTTTGCTATATATNTTTTTTGCTAATTCATTTTCATCTAAATAATTTTCGTGGANTTTAACAGTNTTNCTATCTTGNAAACTNCTAATATATTCATATAAACGCTTNTATGTTGAAATNCGTTTTTTACCAATAATTTTATTTGTTTTGCCATCATGGGCGAACATAAGAGGGAAATTTTTCATAAACTACAGACNGCTCCTTAAGTATTACAGTNTTAATTATTATTTTAAAATTCACAAGCAAGTGTTNCCAGTGANTNTTATATTTTCTTTAAACTATTTCTCGTCGAGGANANTAAGCAAAANGTATACAAGATATAGTAAAAAGCAATAAAAATATACTGTATATAGTGNTTGTNCGCCAAACATTATTTTTNATTTTTAATAAAAAAANTTNTTTTTAGAAGAGATTTTTAATAAAAAAATTATTAAATTATTGAAGTATTTAACGCTCTCATTAAATTCAACAGGAAATAAGTGTCAANATGAAAAAAGCAAAATTAATTTTAGAAAATAATAAAACGATAGANCTNCCAATANTTNANGGTAGTGAAAATGAAAAAGCTGTNGATATAACTAGCTTACGTAGTCAAACAGGTTATATNACTTTAGACCCAGGATATGGAAATACTGGAGCCTGCTTAAGTGATATTACNTTTATAGATGGNGAAGCTGGAATACTNCGATATAGAGGNTTNCCAATTGAGCAAGTAGTCTTAAANACTAANTTTACTGANTTNTCTCATCTATTAATTTATGGTGACCAAGAAAATGAAAATAATTTAATTAAATTNAAAAAAAGTNTACGTAAACATGCNGTAATCCANGAAGATATGAAAAGATTTTTTGATGGATTTCCTCCAAATGCTCACCCAATGGCAATNTTGTCTTCTATGGTAACNGCATTATCATCATATTATCAAGATGATGATGAAAATAAAGAAGAAATCATTGATATTAATATTGTGAGATTATTAGCAAAAGTAAAAACAATTGCAGCATATTCTTATAGAAAATCACATGGTTTGCCTTTTATATATCCTGAACCTGAATTGGGTTATGTTGAAAACTTTTTACATATGATGTTTGCAGATTCTCAAGAAGATCACCATAGTGATCAAATTATTGTTGAAGCACTTAATTTGTTATTAATATTACATGCAGACCATGAACAAAACTGCTCTACATCTACGGTTAGAATGGTAGGGAGTAGTCATGCTAATATCTATGCTACTATTTCAGCTGGAATTTCTGCTTTATGGGGGCCATTACATGGCGGTGCAAATCAAGCTGTCATAGAAATGCTTAAAACAATTCATAAAGATGGTGGTGACTATAAAAAATATATTGATTTAGCTAAAGATAAAAATTCCTCTTTTAGATTAATGGGTTTTGGCCACAGAGTCTATAAAAATTATGACCCTAGAGCTAGAGTAATAAAAGNAATGACNGAAAAAGTATTAAATAAACTAAACATACAAGATCCTCTTTTAGATATTGCAAAAGAATTAGAATCTATCGCTTTAAGTGATGACTATTTTGTAAAACGGGGTCTATACCCTAATGTTGATTTTTATTCAGGGATTATTTATCGTGCATTAGGTTTTCCGACGAATATGTTTACTGTGATGTTTGCTTTAGGNCGATTACCAGGATGGATTGCTCATTGGAGAGAAATGATATTAAATCCAAAAAACAGAATTAATAGACCAAGACAAGTATATACAGGTATTAAAAAACGAGACTGCAAATAATGAAATCTTATTTAGATTTGGTCCAACATGTTTTAGATAATGGTACTCTNAAAAAAAATCGTACAGGCACAGATACCTTAATGTCATTTGGTTATCATTATAAGGTAGATTTATCAAAAGGGTTCCCACTACTAACAACTAAAAAAGTATTTTTTAGTTCTGTTATTCGNGAACTTTTATGGTATCTATCAGGTGAAACNCATATTCGCAATTTAAGNCAACACACAAAAATTTGGGATGCATGGACATCTGAAGATAAAAATTGGGAAGTTGGNAAAATGTATGGTTATCAATGGGTGAATTGGGAAAAATTTACTGAAGATAAAGAGACAGGNAAGATTAATAAAGAGCNTATTAATCAAATTGAAGAGGCGTTAAAATTAATAAAAAACAATCCTGATTCTAGAAGAATTATTGTTTCTGCTTGGAANCCATCAGTNCTAGATCAAATTGCGCTGCCTAGCTGTCATGCTTTTTTCATTTTTAGTGTTGTTAATAATAAATTGAATTGTCATTTAACACAAAGAAGTGGTGATATTGCANTAGGAATTCCATTTAATTTAGCATGTTATGCAACNCTAACTCAAATGATGGCTCAAGAATCAAATCTAGAGCTAGGAGAATTTTCACANTACATTAATGATGCTCATATATATGTAAATCATATTGATGGCATGAAAGAACAATTAAAAAGAGAACCCTACCCACTGCCAAAATTGGTCATTCAACAAAAACCTTTTTGGGAATTGCAATTTGAAGACTTTGAATTNCAAAATTATCAACATCATCCTGTAATTAAATTTCCAGTTGCTGTATAATGGAAATCCACCTTATTTGGGCNCAAGATTATGATGGTGGAATTGGTAAAAATGGTCAATTACCATGGCATATACCAGAAGATTTAAAAAATTTTAAAAAAATCACAATTGATTCAACAATAATTATGGGCAGAAAAACATGGGATTCTTTACCATTTAAACCATTACCAAATCGTAGAAATATTGTGTTATCAAAAAACACAATTAACAATGTTGAGGTATATCATAATATTGANGAATGCATAAATATCTTAAAAAAAGAANCACTATCTAAAATATTTGTTATTGGTGGATCTACTATTTATGAATTGTTCTTTAAATATGCCACACATTTACATGTTACATATATTGATATNAAATCAGATGATTTAGATACATTTTTTCCTATTAATAATAGTCTAATTCAAAAAATGTTTATNCTGAAAAATAAAAATCAAATTGCAGAAAAAGCAGAGTATACTGCCTGGATTAAAAAATAATTATACATCACCTGCTTAATGAAATCATATAAAACATCTAATCCAGGGCAGCCATTTTCATTCTCTAGAACTGAAAAAAAAATAGCTAATCGTACAGTGCTTGCTGCTATGACTAATAAGCAAAGCTATGGTAACGGCATAATATCTGAAGAAGAAATAATTTGGTTAGCAGAAAGAGCAAAAGGTGGTTTTGGAATAATTACTACAGCTGCTACCAATGTGTCTGCTGAAGGACAAGGGTGGGAAGGTGAATTTGGTGTATATGATGATATACATATAGCAGATTTAGAAAAATTAACCACCACTATTCATCAAACAGATAGTATAATATTGGCTCAACTATTTCATGGAGGNNTCAGATCTCCTCAAAAATTAACAGGTGTAGTCCCTGTATCTGCTAGTGAATTAAGCTGTGATGAATCAGAAACAGGCAAATGCCGTTCAGCCTCTGAACATGATATANATAACATTATTAATAATTTTACAAAAGCCGCTATTAGGTGTGTAAAATCTGGCTTTGATGGGATAGAACTCCATGGAGCACATGGATATTTAATTTCTCAATTTTTAGGAAAAAAAACAAATCTCAGGCAGGATAATTGGGGCGGAGATTTAGAACAAAGAGCACGATTTTTAATAGAAATATATGAGTCTATTAAAAAAAATGTTCCCGAATCATTTATCATTGGTGTGAGAATTTCCCCTGAAATAGATAGTATTGGAATTAATCTAAATGATACAATAGAGCTTGTGGGCATTCTAAAAAAAACAGATATAGATTTTATTCATCTTTCATGTTGGGATGCTTTTGCTAATTCTAATACAATTCCTCAAGATAATAGAACGTTAACAGAAATTATTACTAGTAGCTATACAAATCTACCAGCAATTATCAGTACAGGTGGGGTTTGGTCTAGTCAAGATGCACAAAATGTATTAGAGCAAGGTGCAGATTTAGTAGGAGTAGGGAGAGTGGCAATAGCTCATCCAAATTGGGCACACAATATCTCTAATATAAATTATAACCCAGATCGCCCTCCGTTTACAACACAGCACTTACAAAAAGCAAAATTAAGTAAAATATTTATTGACTATATGCGTCATTGGAATGGTTTTGTAAAATCAAACGATTAATTTTTAATTTGAAAAAAACCTAATACTTCCAAATTGATTTTTTTTAACTTTTTTATTATTTTTAATATAATATTCTAACCCTAACATAACGGAATTAATATATTTTTGCAATAAAGGTTGCACTAAAATCAAGTAGGGAAATATTTTAATGAATTTAGNGCCAGTATTATATTTATAGGGATAAATTGATACAGTCAAAATAGCATTATTAGTATTTTGAATGCGCCAAGATACAAATGATTTATTACTATCTTTTTCACCAATTAATAAATCATAACCAACTCCATCAATCCAATTTATAAANTTTCTTGTATAAACCAAGCCGCTATAATATTCAATTTCATCTAATGCATCGCTTTGTGACCATTTTAATACTGTATTTTTTTTACAAAATGGATGAAATAATTCTAAATTAGANGGTTTTGAAATAATGTTCCATATTTGTTTATTGGTAACATTGGATTTGAATNGACCAATAATTTTTCTGTTAAATTTTTCTGTGAACTGATTCATTTTAAATCCATTATTTCTAAAACTCCCTCTCCTTCATAACGCATTTCATCTGGTAATTGTAAAATCACTTTACTTTTATAACGAGTATAATAAGGGTCAATATTAGAAAATTGAAATAAATTAGGTAGTAGAGGAATATTATTTACATCAAATAAATATAAATTCTCAATTACATCGGTACCTTCAATTTCTAAATAAAAATCATCAGTAGTAATAATNTTTAATTTAGAAAACAAAGGTTCATTATTTTTTTTATATAAATTAGTAATTAAATTTTCTTTGGATGTAAAAATTCCATTTTGTCCATAATTTTCATAAATAATGCCTGTACTATCAGCAATAAATATACCAGGTATTGAATAACCTCCTCGTGATGAACTAGTATTTAACTCATAACCAATAATTGTATATTGATCAACTGTACCTCTGAACCATAGCCAATTATCAAACAATTTTTGTAATTCAATATTCCCCCAATTATGATCATGATAACCATTACCTGTAATTTTATTTTGTTCATTTTTAAATGTCAAGGTTCCACTAACATGACCATTGGGNACTGCCGCTAACCATGCAAAATAATCTTTCCCTGCATTTATAATACCATCTTGTGGCCTATAAGGACTAATTTTTGAATATAAATTAATGTCTAATCCAAATCCATCAAAATCTTTGGGATCAATTTTAATTTTATAATTTTCTAAATTTCCAATAAATACATTATTTTTATATTGAACATTACAACTATCTTTTGAAAAAAATGTATCTTTAGATTTAAAAAACTTAATTTTTTTATATTCAGTTCCATCAGGCTTATTATAATTAACACCAATATAATAAATATCTTTAATTGCATTAATCTTCCAAAAATAAACTACAGCTATACTACCATCATCAAGCTTAGCNTCAAAATACCACCATTCGTATTCTTTAGATTTTCCTGTTGTTCTAAGGCCATCTTCATATGGTAATACTGTTGCGCCTAATTGATTTGATTGTAATTCNGGATTAAAATCAGGGTAATCCTTTTTCCCTAAATACATTCTTGAACAGCTAATTAAAAAAAAATATTAATATAAAAAGGGTGAAATTTAATTTAGTGCTATTCATTTAATTTGTTCATATCTTTCTAATGCTCTTTGTCTAGAATGCCTATATTCTATTATCGGATTTGGATAATCTAAATTATGCTCAATTTCCCATGGTTCATTCAAAAATTTATCAGATAATGAATTTAATTCAGGTANATAGTGTCTAATATATTTACCTGCTGTGTCAAATTTTTTTCCTTGGAGTATTGGGTTAAATATCCTGAAATATGGTGCTGCATCTGCACCTGTGCCAGCAACCCATTGCCAACTAGCTATATTGGATGCAAAATCTGCATCAACTAAACAGTCCCAAAACCATTTTTCCCCTAATCTCCAATCAACAAGAAGATTCTTAACTAAAAAAGAAGCTACTACCATTCTAATCCTATTATGAATGAAACCGGTTTGCCACAATTCTCTCATACCAGCATCTACAATAGGATAGCCAGTTTTACCCTTTTTCCAAGCATCAAAATATTTATCTGAGTTTTCCCATTNAAAATTATCAAATTTAGGTTGCATATTATGTGATTCTAAATGAGGAAAATGATATAATAAATAATAGGAAAATTCTCTCCATCCAAGT
Source organism: Fidelibacterota bacterium (assembly GCA_002710085.1). The sequence goes on along the minus strand of PAOX01000010.1, from coordinate 14,414 downwards.
TCTGATTTAAAATGATCAATACTTTTATTTGGCGTAAGTTTATTTAACTCATACCACATTCTTTTTAAGGAAATTAATCCAAATCTTATGTAGGGAGATAATTTAGAATTCTTTTCTAATGCAGGAAAATCTCTTTCAGATTTATAATCATTAATCTTAAAATTAATAAAATCATTAAATATATTAAGAGCACAATCTTCATTGATAGTCCAAATATTTTCAAACTTATCATACCATGAAAAATTATCAAGTAACTTTATTTTTTTTAATGAAGTATCATGCGTACAATCAAAATAATTTATCTCATCTGGAATACCTACAGGATGATTAGGTGAATCNGCATATAAACAACCTTTTTTATAAAAAGGTGTAAAAACTTTATATGGTGTATCATCACTTTTTAATATTTGATATGGGCGCCAAAGTAATGTACAGTTTTGAGTATGTAATGTAATATTTTCTTTCTTACATAATATTTCTAATCTTTCAAAAATAGAAATATCTGTACTTAAAAAAGGCTCTTCACAGTATATATCATTAATAGGGTATACATCTAATAAATCACTAATTATTTTAAAACTATCACCTTTATAAAATTGAAGTGTATTATCTAATTTACTATTTAATGACTGCAGTGAATGGTGTAACCAATATTTGGAACTTGAGCCAAGAGGTTTATTAGTATTGATTTCATCTAAAATATATATAGGTATTATGTCTGCTTTATTTGAACATGCTTCAAAAAAAACCTCATTATCATTAAATCGTAAATTATTTTTAAATAAAACTAAGGATGCCATTACTCTAAATCAATCGTAACTATTTGCATATTTGAATAACATAGGTACTACCAAAGCCCATGCTATACCTAAAAATATATAAGAAGATGTTGTGTGTACACTAATTGAACCTATACCTTGTCCTGCACTGTATGATAATGGGCCACCAATAAAACCTAATAAAGCGGATATTAAATATTTTTCTTTAATAGTTTCAAGCGTATACATCATAGATAAAGAAAAGCCAGCCCACATTGATAAAATCCATAATGGAGATAAACTAAATTCAGTTAAAATTCCTCCTTGATATGTGATTAAACCTGTATAAAAAAATAACGAATCTATTACAAAGCCACACATTATAGCAATTAAAATGACTTTGATATCTCTTAATTTAAATTTGACAAAGTAAAGATGTACTAATACGAATATTAATGTTACTATTGGACCAAGATAAGGTTGATTCCAAGTGGAACAAAAAGCACATAATACCCAACAGATTTTAAATCCAATCAAATCATAAATTTTCAAATATTTAATCATTTCTTACGAAGATATGATAAGTTTTTAACACTAAATTCTATAGGCTGAATATCAAAATCTGAAAAAAGATTTTTTGAATTNCAGGTATTGCCTTCTAATAACATTGTTAACTGATCCCGTGTGATAGGAAAGAACTTAAATCTATCTAAGAGTCCTGCTACAAATTTTATAGGTATCACTGGTGCTGGAATTGTGAATTTATTNTTCTTTAAAGCAGAAGAGATTGTTTTAATGATTTGTTTCCAATTAAATGATTCTAGTCCGCCTAATTCATATGTTTTCATATAATGTTTTTCATTTTGAATTGATTTAACAAAAAAATCAGCCACATTTTCAACATGAATTGGTGACATTGAAAAATTACCAGCCTTACCAATACTTAGCCCCGGAAAAAAAATAGGAGCAGGAATTGGCAATTTTAACATCGTGTCTCTAAGCTGTGAACAAAATTCTTGATCATTTTTAGGTTGCCCGAAAACTANTGAAGGTCGAAAAATAGTATAATTTANACCAGATTTTTTTAGATACTCTTCTGCACGATATTTAGTTGTTTGGTATCCTGTACCTTCTTTTTTTACTCCGTTCGCACTCATTAAAATAAAATGTTTTATATTATAATGAACAGCCCTGTCAATTACTTTTTTAGCAAATTCATAATGTAATTTTTCATAAGTTATACCTTGAGACTTGAATTGCCTAATAATCCCAATATTATATATAACGGTTGAACAATTCATGATAGTTTGATCTAATGAAGTATGATTATGTACTTCACCATTTATAATATTGATTTGCTCAATATCGCTGATCTTAGATTCACTTCCATTTCTTATTAGTGCATATATGTCATGGCCATGATTTTTTAACGATTTTAAAATATACTTACCAACAAATCCTGTACTGCCAAAAACTGCTACCTTCATAGTTATTTCCCTGATTGTTTTTTAATTTCTGAAAAAATTGTATCTAAAATTTTATGTCTATATTTAAAGATACCATAAATATCATGCCTGATATAAATAAAATTGATAATTCTACCGATAATACCCATAGGTATTGCATATGTTAGATTATCTTTGATAATAGTACCACCATCTTTTTCTGTAAATGTATGAGTATGATGCCAAAGGGTGTATGGGCCCTTAATTTGCTGATCTACAAATTTATTTGGCTTTTCGTAGTAAGTAATAAGTGTTCTCCAATGTAACTTTATTGTATATAAAATAGTTAATGAATAATCAATCAACTGGCCATCTTTCATTTCTAAAGGAGTTGGCGTAATAATATCAAACTTTAATCTAGGGGGTGTAATTAAGGAAAGATTCTCTGGTTTAGAAAAAAAATCAAATACATCATCAATTGGTAAATCAATAAATTGTTCAAATGCTAAATTATAAGTTTTCATTTATCTTTTTTAGTTGCTAGTAGAGTAAAGTATAGTTCAAAAATATCATTAATAAATCGATCCCCTATATCAGGATACCAAGACTGGGATTTATATTTAATATTATATTTCGCTCTATTAATTTCTATTTTACCGGATGCTAAGCCAATATCATCTTTAATAATAATATTTGCTATAAAATCAATAGGATGAGTTTGATCTTTAATAGTTAAATCAGCCGCAACACTATAATTATCATCTTTAATAGGGGTTACTTTATTAATCGTAAGTATAGATTTAGGAAAAAATTCTGTAGAAAAAAAATCATCATTTTTTAAATGCTTAACAAGATAAGAATTAGATTCTTTATCTTGAATATCCGTACATATAATTGAATTCATATCAATTATGATTGTACCATTTAATAGCATATTATTATCATCTATATTTAATATACTATTATCGACTGATATAAGACCATCATGGTAAGATCCAGTTGATTTGGTTCCTTTCCACTGTATTGATGATTTCTTATCATCTATTTCAAACTGATTAGATGAAAAAATAAGTGAAAATAAAAATATATAAAGTAGTTTAATCATAAAATATCCTTTTTGCACGCTTTGCACGTTTTAATTTAAAGCTTTTTATCTAATTCTGCAAATTATAAATCAATTCCGATGGTAATTTCATACCTTCTATCAGATTTTTTCTTTGTGATTGGATTATACTGCCATGCATAATTTAATTTGAAAGGCATGCCTAAAAATATAAATCTTGGCCCCCAACCATATGACATGACCCAACCATNATTCTGCTCATTCTCAGTCGTTCTTTCTATCCAATTCGACTTTTTTGTGATATCCGGTAAAGGCTGATTATTATCCCAGGCTACNNCAATATCAGCAAAAATAATTCCATTAATTTGNCCCACCCACTTTATTGCTGGAAAATAATACAATAAAAATGGGGCTCTTAATTCTAAATTAAANAAAGCTACATTATCGCCATATTTATACATAAATGGNACTCCTCNAACTGGAGTAATATTTTCAGTAAAATTAAAGAAGGTTAACAAATTATCATTATCATCTGATTGAAATTCATTTGAATAAAATTCTGAAATATTTGGATTAGATGAATAAAAGGATGGCTCAGCTCCAAGATAAAGTGCTTTTCTATTGTTTCCCCATGTATGACCTAATACATTCCTAAACAATANACTGANTCCATTAAATAANGGTTTATATAATCTTCCATCTAANGTTAANAAATNAAGNTCNTAAGCTGAAGTAGGCGCNGTTTTATANTTTAAATAAAAACGTGANCCATTAATAGGATANGTATAAAACCAACGAGTATTATCCCAAACNTATCGTCCACTTAATGTAGTTAANTTNCCTGAGTATATTTGTTNACTACTTTCAATACCTCCATAAGAGCTAGANCTAATANTTTCATCATGNACTAACATTAAATAATGATTAACATTAAACTCAAAACGATTAAANCTCGATAANGGTCTAGTTGCATCAANTCCAATNGCAATATTTTGATATAATATTTGNTCTTCTACAATATTATTATNATCATCANCATATGGAGCGCTTGTTCGAACTGNAAAACCATCATGTGAAAATANTGCTGTCCAATCNATTAATTTTGGTAAATATCTATAAACTAACGCATAATCTGAACGCTTAAAATTTACATTNAGCTCCGTACCTAANTATATTTTATGATCTCCTANAACATCNCTAAATTGAAAGACGCCTAGNCCATTTTGACTATAATTNTTNTTATTAGTATTTAATCCTACACCAACAGATAGTTGACCAACATCTAAACTAAATTTNGTTTTATATTTTTGNACAATATAATTACCTGTACTATCNTNANTNGNACTTGATGCTATNTCGTTGAGTTTCACTAAAAGAATTTTGATTGATGAGAGTCTTNTCAAAAATATAATTTCTATAATTAATCTGCTTTTGATCAAANGTNTTATTTAATAATGTGAAATCATATACTGCTTGATTTGATTTCCACTGAGCATCAATAATGCTGCTATCTAATTCAATAGNAAGATAAGANCTATCAAGTTTTGCAATTTCAAACTTTCTATTATTTAANCTTGAAAAATAAATATTATNATTTTGACCTGTAATATGCGAAATNCCCGTAAATACATTCGTAATCATTTGATGAGATTTNTTTTGATAATCCATTACATGAATATTATTAATNCCNTTTTGATCNGAAATATATACTATNAAACTATCTGAATAAATAGAAATAGGATAATGCTCATTATGNTCACTATCAGTNAATTGNATGATTGAATNNGATNNNAAATTNAATNTNTATAAATCATATTGNTCAGACCANACNNNNTNGNCTTCTNCNCCTCNATCAGANCTAAANAANATATTTTGACCATNAGCTNNCCAACTAATTTCTTTAACAGTNAAAATATCATCTGTTAGTTGAGTTAGTNTNTCTGATTTTAAATTATATAAATAAATATCACTTTGNGNNTTNCTNCTACCNACAAACGCAATCATTTCATTATTAANAGGATTCCAAATAGGTTGTGAAATGGCATTCAAACTAGGATTATCAAATGTAATTTTACGCTTCTTCTTAGTGTTTATGTCAATAATATANAAAACATCTACACCTTTGGAGCTTGANGATAAAATAATTGAATCACTNTTTTTNGACCATGAAATACCAGGCTTTAAAATNTGTAATTCTTCAAATTCAATTGACATCCCNCCCTTNAAAAGTGNCTTAATAGATTTTTTNTCACACTNTTCACAATCNCTTGAAATAATACAAATACTCATTAAGCCATCTTGATTTGAATAATATGCNATTTTTTNACCATCTGGAGATATAGAAGGNGCAATGTCATATGTGCTGTTNACCTTACTATAATCAATTANAGATGTTGCAATATCATCTATATATGNTCTATTATTGATATCCGGCCAATATTCTTCCTTCAAATACTTATGCCAACCCGATTCCAAATCTTCTAAATTAATATTTAATGATTTCTCTAAAGCTGAATTTAAATCGGACGATGTAGCAATAGCNGAAAAAATTTCTGNAATGATAATAGGAGCCTTTGTCTGTTGACTATTATATGTTGTGTCTAATTTTTCAACGATATATTTCCATATTGATTGCCCACCCCTATATGCTAGGAACCCGTTTAATTCATTTAGAGCAGGTAATTTATCTCCATTAATCACTAAATCTCTAATCCACATATCAGACTCTGTATTCCAAGGAGAGGACAAAAATTCAGCCAAACCTTCATTCATCCATAATGGAATTAAAACAACATCTTCATTCTGCATATTTTTAATGCTACCTTTATATATATAGTCATTTATAAAAGCATGCACTAACTCATGATGTAATACATTTTTAAATTGTGTGTGGTTGCCATCGTATGGAATGACTACTCTATTTTTATAAAGTTCAGTTACTCCCCCTACACCCTCAGGCATATACATATCAATTATATTAGTTTGTTGAAAATCATTATGAGAGTTGTAAACAATAATAGGTACTCTATTTTTTAATTTCCAACCTATAGCATTAGATATGATATCATAAGCTTTAAGAGATTCATTAGCCACAAATTCTGCATTACTATTTACTAATAATTCAGAACTATCTTCAGAACCCTTATTAGAGTCATAAAAATAAACATCAAAATATTTTGATTGTATATAATACCAATCAAAACTTTTGTATTGAACAATATTTTTCCCAAATTGAGAATATATAGGAATTATAAAAATTAAAATGATATATTTTGTAAATTTCATAGTATATGATTTAAATGTATACTTATTATAATATAATAATTACTAAAGGTTTCCAAAATTAGTAACAATATAATTAAATAAATAACTTATTTATAGCATAAAAAAGGCTTATAAAAATGGATTTACCTATATACTTTATTTCAGATAATCACTTTTTATTGGAAAAAAGTCAATTAGAAGATGAAAGAAGAAGAAAATTATTTGATTTATTTAATCATATTAGTGAAACTGGTGGCACATTAATAATCGGAGGTGATTTTTTTGACTTTTGGTTACAATCAATAGTAAGTACACCTCAATATTATAACGATCTTTTAAGTTCATTAAAAAAATTACATGCACAAAATATTAATATACACTATGTAATGGGGAATCATGATTATTGGGATTTTGGAGCATTAACAAAACAATGTGGTTGTACTATATACAAAACAGATTTTGAATTTAATGTTGATGGACAAAAAATTGTCGTAACACATGGTGATGGAATATTAAAAAATGATTCAATGTATCGGCTGATGAAAAAAATTATTAGAAGCAACTTATTTATTCTATTAGTCAGATTAATTCCAATCTCAATTATGACTAAAATTGCAAGAAAAATATCAGGTACAAAAAAGAAGTTTAATGAAAATTATCCTGGGTTAAAAAAAGAATACAAAAATGAATTAAAAGAATTTGCATTTAATAAAATGAAAGACGAGAATATTGATGTTTTATTAATGGGNCATTATCATGAAATAGGNATTTATAAAAATCAAAAAAAACAATTTATACATCTTGGAGATTGGATTAANCAATATACTGTGACTACANTAGATNAAAATGGAATATGGAAACAAAAAAAATGGTAAGATTTTATAGTATAATAAATCATATANCTATATTTGGATGATTTATTGTATATTCCTTACCTTTATATAGGTTATATAAATAAAAAAATATGAAAAATACGATATATATATTAGCNNTANTTTGCATTTTTNCTAGTTCATGCGTCATGAGANANGGAAAAGTAGANCGTNTTTCCTTTAATGATCCTGAGATTGAAACTATGGANGATGTNAATACTCAAAGAGAATTATTGNCNGATGGGAAAAGAGCTCCAATCACACTCTTAATTAATGCNTATAATNATGNNAATTTAAATTATGATGTAAGAATGGCATCNTTAGAAGCNTTGGCTGAAAGTAAAGANCCTTTAGTNATAGAGGCAATCCAAAAATCNATNAGAAATGCTGAATTAATTGATNTAGATATGATGATTAAATCAATNNCNCTNCTAGCAAAATATGGTGATTCNGAATCAATNGGAGCACTAACTTCNGCTTTAAAAAAGAGTGAATCTAAAATTATGGATTTAAGNGAAGTNATTGTNACNGCTATTGGNGANAATGGNTCAGATGATCATATTATTACACTATTAGAATTATATGAAATAAGNAGAATNAATCATCAAAAAAATAGTCAATTATTAGCTATTGCATTAGGTGATATGGGAGATGATAGNGCNATTCCANTTNTAATGGAAATTGCACAAAANAAAGAACATGATTTNATTACAAGAAAATTAGCTGTTGATATTNTAGCTAAAAAAGAAGCNACAGAATTAGTNGANTATTTTATAGAATTATTAGGCGANCCACATACACGCCAAAGNATGAATGATTTTGCTTTAGAGGTGATGGGAGATTTAGATAATCAACAAATGATTTTAGCTCTTTTAGAATCATANCAAATAGGNAAACAACAATATTATAGTATGCTNATCAGATTAATGGATATTATGAGTGAGCAAAANAANGTACAATTAAAGCCAGTAATAATAGAAGTAGCNTTAACTGAGCACTTACCATATCANATTCGAATTAAAGCNATTAAATCATTAGCTAATTTTGGTGACCCTTCAGTAATAGACAAAATAATCATNTTATTAAATGAATCAAAAAATTATATATTTTATGAACATATAGTAGAGTTAATTTTGTCAATGGATGTNATGCCAGANTATGAGTCTCAGNTAAGAGANGCTTCATTTANAGCAATGAATAACCAAAAAGAATTAGAAGAATGAANANAAANTTAAAAATATTTATAATTTTTTTATTAGCTATCAATATAGTAGCATGTTCNGGNTCTAAAAAGAAAAAACAGANNACANAAAAAACATCAAAAACGATGATNAAAANTGAANCTAANAATAGTTCTTTATTTAATGATGATACAAAACCATTTTATACAGTTGACCCNAAATTNGAAGAAATTGAATCTGAAATTGCTTTATTAAAAGAACAAGTAATTCAATACCANTCTCAAATATCAACTCCTAATTTTAATACTGAAGTNCTAAANCTATTNAANAATCCTGGTATTAANCATGAAATACAACTTTCAAATGGAACNACAATACAAGGGGTAATCATATATGAAAATGCTGATCAATTAATTGTAGAAACNCAAATTGGTCAACTGCAAATTAATAAAGATGAAGTGATAAATACNTTAGATGTTTTNCCTCCATTAGCAAACTTAGAATTTGTAGGNGANGCAGTNGANGANATTTATCAAAACCAACGNGCATATAAAGGTTCAATNAAAAATAATGGTTTAAAAAGAGCTGATTTTGTNCGAGTTGTTTATACNTTACATGANGAAAATTCAAATTTAATATATACTGATTCTGCATTTGTATCTGGTGCTAAACAAATATTCAATTCTGGAATTATTTCAGATGCATCCATTAATCCTGGAGATTTTGCAGAATTTTATGTTGTTATTGAAACAACANGTGATAAAGAAATAAAATATTTCCTCCGTGATATACGTTGGGANTATTTTGAATAAACTATATTGCAGTGAAATCCTATTCTAGCCTTTTTTTATATCTCATATTAATTCTATTACAAGTTGGATGTAAGACAGAATCTGATATCACAGTATATAAAATTAAAAAAAGTCGTTCTGCGAACACCCAAAATAATAACAAAAAAGCTAAACTCAATTGGACTGCACCTAATCATTGGATTCAAAAAGCTCCAACAGATTTCAGATTAGCTAGTTTTGATATTTCTACTAATAATGGGTCAATCATAGATTTGTCAATCACTACTTTTCCAGGAGATGCAGGAGGAATAGAACAAAATGTTAATCGTTGGAGAAGGCAAATAAACTTAGAGCCAGAAAATATAAATATAATTTTACAAGCTGCACAAAAAGAATCTAGTATGTTAGGTGAATATTTCATTTTTGAACTCAAAAATGAAATAAATGATCAAGCAATTATAGCAGCTATAATCCCTTATCTAGATAATACACAGTCATCAGTATTGGAAACAATATTTATAAAGATGAATGGTTCTAATCAGAACTTACAAGAATTAAAATATGAATTTGAACTTTTTTGTAAATCAATCCATTGGCAACAATAATNATGAAATATAACTTTAACCAGATTATTAAAATTATTTCCAATCCAAAAATATTTGTATTTACAATTATATGGCTGATGGTCTTAGTGTTTGTAGGTACAGTTGAGCAAAAGGATATAGGTTTATTTGCAGCACAAAACAAATATTTCTCTAGTACTATCATATGGTTTTATGCAATTCCTCTACCTGGTGGATTATTAACAATGACNGTGTTATCTATGAATTTATTCTCATTTTTTTTCAAACCCAATGTATGGAATAAAAATAAATTGGGAGTACTTATCGTTCATATTGGTGCTTTAATATTATTAATTGGATCAGGGATTACTAGCGTATTTAGTAAAGAAGGTAATATGATTATCATTGAAAATGAACAATCAAATTATATGCATAGTTTTTATTATAAAGAATTTACTATTTTAAATTTAGATGAATATCANGATAGTATTGAAGTTATAAATTTTAATGAAAAATTATTTTCTAATGAACAAATTTTATCTTATTCAAATTTACCTTTTCAAATCAAAATAGAAAAATATTTTATCAACTCAAAAATTAGCCCTAGAGAAAATGANGACCTACTGCCTTTACGAGGAGATGCTATTAAATTTGAATTGAAAGAAAAATTTCCAGAAAAAGAAATGAATGAAAATATTTCAGGTATTATGTATCAAATTATTTCAGAGGATGAATCAGTAAATGGTTATTATATATATCAATTAGAACAAAAAATGCCTGAAGTAATTACAATTAATAATATGAGTTATGCATTGTTGCTAAGGCCNGCAAGAACCTATCTACCATTTGAAATTAAATTGGAAGATTTTCAAAAAACAATGCATCCTGGNACTAATATTGCTAAAAGTTTTAGTTCAGAAATATTTTTAGTAGANCAAGAAACTTCAAGAAGAATTTTAATTGAAATGAATGCNCCATTAAGATATAAAGGATATACTTTATACCAGGCATCATTTGCTGAATTGCAAGATGGCCGCGAAGCCACTGTATTGGCTGTTGTACAAAACTATGGGCGACTATTTCCATATATATCAAGTATTATTATGTGTATTGGGGTATTACTACAAATGATTATCCGAATTCCAGGATTAATGAAAAAGTAATGAAAAAATATTTAATCATANTCTTATTATTAATAACACCTATTAAATCTGAAGGATTTGGATTTCTACATATACCAATTCAAGAAGAAGGAAGAATTAAACCTTTAGATTCTTTTGCAAGAAATCAACTTCTAAAGATATACGGAAAAAGTAGTTTAACCATATATGATGGCGATAAAAAATATAAAATTTCTGCAATTGATTGGTTNTTTTCAGTTTTAAAACAAGAGCCTTCAAGTATAAGCCAAAATATATTTAAAATAGAAAANCCTGAAGTTGTGAACGCATTAGATTTAGATATAAATAAAAAATTAATCTATAGTTTTAATCAAATTAATGAAGGNCTAAATACAGATAATAATAAAGAGTTAATTAATAGATTACTGCAAACTGAAAAGAAATTTTTAACGCTAGTTGAAAAACAAATCGTAGACCTACATACTAAACGAAGGCTATTTATAGAGCTATATAATAGTTCATCTTGTGTAATACCAATGATTGACATTACTACACTAGAACTTGCAGAAGCATTTAATGTATCGCCAAATGAATCAGTAAGTTTTTCATATTATCTAAGAAATCAAATACAAATTCATCATAATCTACAAAAAATAATTAATTCATTAGACTTGGANGACACCTCTAATAGNGTGTTAATGGAATTAAAATTGATTATGGACGCTATTTCAGTATTTGAAAATGAATTATTTATGCGGAACCATTCTAGTCCAATGCGAAGTTCTAATATATTAAAAATTTTTCCCACTGATGTTGAGTGGAAATCTCCATGGAATCTGATTGATAACCTAAAAATGGGCGAAAGATTATCTGAACCAAATAATAATATACTCTTAATATTAGAGCATATGTTTAATAATAATGAGAGTAAAAATCAAAATGTAGAATATGCAAAATTTTCTGAATATAAATATATAATTGAAAGTGAAACAGAAATAAAGTCTAATATTTTGATAAGAGAGGTGAATTATAACCAATCAAATTTATTTTTATGGAGTTTAATATTCTATATTATGACATTAATTAGTTTGGTGACATTATCAATATTTAGGTTATATTCTAAAAAGATCAAATTGATTCCAATCATATTAATTATTATAGGATTTTTATATCATGTGTCTGGTATTATTATTCGCATGACCATATTAGAAAGACCTCCCGTTTCCACTTTATATGAATCAATTATTTTTGTAGGATTTATTACTGTTTTATTTAGTATTATTTTAGAGTTTGTTAAAAAAGATCATTTGAGTTTATTCATTGGCTCAATTGGAGGAATTATCTTACACTATATATCATTTGGATATGCCGCAGATGGTGATACCTTAGGGGTATTGGTAGCCGTTCTCAATTCAAACTTCTGGTTAGCAACTCATGTTACTACCATTACAACTGGCTATGGTGCAACAGTAATTTGTAGTTTAATAGGTCATCTATATCTTGTGAAAGCAGTATTCAATCCAGATAATAAAGCACAATTAAAAACAATATACAATAATATGTTAGCTATGACATTTATTGCATTATTTTTTACTATGTTTGGAACAATATTGGGTGGAATATGGGGTGATCAATCTTGGGGTAGATTTTGGGGTTGGGACCCAAAAGAAAATGGTGCATTATTAATTGTAATGTGGCTTTTAATGATGATCCATTTGAAAATTTCTGGAATGGCAAAAGCTGAAGGATATGCCTTAGGTTTAGTATTAGCAAATATTACTGTTGCATTGGCATGGTTTGGTGTGAATTTGCTAAGTGTTGGATTACATAGCTATGGTTTTACAGAAGGNGCTGCTTTAAATTTATTTATATTTATTTTATTTGAANTACTTGTNGGCTTTAGNCTATATGGTATGATTAAATACAAAAAATATTATTTATAAANNCTAGANTTNATATTNTCATAAATTCTCCNTATTTAATATNAATNAAAATAAATTATCTTANTTATTACAATTACTTNNTAATAATNTAAANGTNANATAATANGATANNANNCCNATANTAATTAANCCTAATAAATANCCCGGCCAATCAGGTAATAATTGTGCTAAATTTGAACCAGNTGGCNTATACATAGTAAACCAATAATTAGATTCAANCAATATATTAAAATAACAAACTGCAAAAAATAATAAAGCATTAAAAATGATGCTTTGAATGAATTCGTATCTAGAAATTGTAAATTTATTTAAATAAATAATTATAAAAAATAGTATAAGGCTAAAATGAGATGCATATAAATGTATATATTCAATCAATAATGCATCATCCGATAAATTAGAGTTTGTAAATCCAGTGATTCCACCTCCTAAAGCATTAAGAGCTAACCAGGGATATAAAATTTTACTTTTAAAAATTATAGATAAAAAAATACCTAATTCAGTTAAATAACATAAATGTATTGGTAAATGTATTTTATAATTAAATGTCCCTGATAATAGTAGCGTGACATTAAAACTGACAAAATTGAATATCAATATCCATTTTAATATTTTATATAATATATCTGTATCATTTACTTTATGATATAACAAATATAATATTCCTGATAAAAGTCCTGAAATAATAAAATGATTATATGCCAATTATATATCCTAATTCAATCTATTTATTTAAAATTTTTTCAAACTCTGAATAAGTGTCTTTAATTAAATCATCTAATGTATTAATCGAATATTTATCCATATGAATTGGCCTGCCAACTTCAATATCAATAATAGACGGTTTAATATACCAGCGAGTCTTTGGTTTAAATTTAAATCCACCCTTAACTACTAGTGGTAAAATTGGTGTTCCCGTATTTAGCGCCATATGAAATCCACCTTTTTTGAAGGGTTGCAACTTTCCATCTATAGTTCTAGTCCCTTCTGGAAAAATAACCACATGATAACCAAGGTCATTAATGATTGTTTCTGCATTTTTAATAGCTTTTAATGCTTTAGTCTTGTCTTTTCTGTATACTGGAATTGCTTTAAATACTCTCAGCATACTCCCCCAAATTGGGATTTTAAAATTAAATGCAGCTAATATAGCAGTATATTTTCCTTTTAAAGGCTGAACTGAAAAAAATACATCTGCAAATGATGTGTGGTTCATCATAATAATATAAGTCCGATCATTAGGGATTTTATTTTTTAATCGAACCCATGCTCCTAACAATAATAATTGAATTCTGGTTAAAAATGGTAATGTAGGATATAAGTATTTGTGACCAATAATTATAGATAATAGAATAACATAGATTCCAAAACATATAAAATATATTCCTCCCAATAAATATAAAAATATACTAA
>PAOX01000009.1 GCA_002710085.1 Fidelibacterota bacterium | reverse complement strand
CCATACTGGTTTTTACATATAATTCCTCCTTTGCTTGCCCCGATTGGTTTAGAGCTTGTNTATATAAGNGGTTANTATGANATAGNNTTTGGNGNTATGTTATTNGTTCCAATGTTTAGNAAAATAGCNGGNTATGGNNTAATNTTACTTTTAATTGCTGTTTATCCTGCAAATTTATATTTAGCNTTNTATGAAGAACCTCANNNGNTNATNGGNATAAGNGCTTTTGNTGCATCNTGGNTAAGATTACCNATNCAATTTATATTTTTAGGACTTGCTTATTGGCATTCTAAGGATTAATCCATGGAATAAAATATTTAAGTGTTTTTCGATAGCCTAAAGATACTTCAAAAGATTCAATATTGGCATTAGGAGCATCTTCAGGTAATAGTGAATTATCTTTAACATATTTTAAATTAATACTAAAACTACCTTTGTCCTTTTGGCTAAATATTAAGCCAATAGTTGGCATNATAAATTCTGATTTTGAATTTGGAGCTTTTTTTCCATCCCAGAAAGCATCTGATGTATTTATAAAAGCTAACCCTAAACTTAACCCTTTAGGTTGCCAACTTTTTTTCAATTTTGTTGCAAAGAGCATTGAGCTTACTCCAACAATCGTTTTACTAGCTTTATAACCATATTTACTTTCACTTAGAGGGATCTTATAATTAAGTGTAAATCCATAAAATGTTGGAATATATCTTTTTTTAGTCATGTTTTTTATATAAAACTGTAATTCCAAATTTGATTTATAGCATCCATCACTTAAAGAAAAATGTCTATGATCATCGTACGTTTCATCATCATTTTGTGAAAAAGGATTTGAAGTTAAAACACTATTTGAAGGTATTACCAATCCTGCTCCAAGAAAAATCCTCGATCCATTTGTATTTCCTGTATTGGTTAATAAATATTTTAGATTAAATATGGCATCGCCTATAGCACTTCCATTGGCATTTAAAAAATCTTGAAGAGAATGCTCATCACGGTGATGGTTACTATTTTCATCACTCATCCAATTCATGCTTCTAATTCCAANNATTTGCTGATANNNNANATTNATATAATTTGTTAAGCCAATTGTTACAGTAGGTGAGATTATATTTGTAACTAAATTTCCTACATGTTCAAAATTTTCATTTCCAATGGGAGCATGTTGCCAATCAATATATTGAAAATTATAGTTTCCTGATAACATGACTTGACCAGCCCATAAACCAACACCATTATCTGCATTACCAACTGGTAATGATGGGTTTGCTCAAAGCGCTCATTGTGGATACAAATTGAAAGATATAAGTATTAGGATTGAATATAATAATTTCATAACATAATTTATGAAAAGAATACTTATTTATCTAATTTTCTCATTATTAATTGCTGATATTCCAGAGCGTAGAGTAATAGCTGAATGGGAACCTGCAATAGGTACCATGATTAGATGGCCGCTTGGGATTCCATCGGATTTAGTTGTTGAGCTTGCAAGTGATGACATATTATATGTACTTATTGAAAACAATTTTCAGCAAAATTCTGCTTTAAATAATTTTAATCAATGGGGAGTTAATGTATCAAACGTTGAATTTATAAATACTCAGACTTATAGTCATTGGACAAGAGATCATGGCCCAGAATTTATAATTGGTGAAAATCATTGGGAGGTTATTAATCAACGTTTTAATGGTTATCCTGAAAATTACGGATGTGATAATAACTCTACAGGTGATTGTGATGAAAATATGATTCTTACTGATTGTGTAGGAACAGAATTCTGCAATAATGAGCCTGAGTATGCTAGTGAAGGGTATGATTGTTATGTTAATAATGATTTATGTGAAGATTTTAATGGTGATGGGCAGATTATGGATTGGCTTGGAGATGGATACTGTGATGACGGAAATTGGGGATTAAATTTTATGTGTGATGAATATAGCTTTGATTGTGGAGATTGTGCAGGAGAAATAATAGATGAAAATGGTTATTGTGNGGATAATTTAAATACAGCAGAAAGAAATCAATTTGAAGGTAGACCTACAGATTCACAGTTTAGAGGATGGGAAGAAGATGATGATACTAATATTGATTTTGCAAATCAACTTGAGTGGGACATTTTAGATTTAGATCTTTATTGGACAGGTGGTAATTTTATGACAGATGGTTATGGAATGGGATTTTCAACACAACTTATGGTTAATGAAAATGATATTCAAAACGAAGCGTTTAAAGAAATTATGAGTCAGGAACTATATTTTTCTGATTACCATATTTTTGATAATCCTAATGAGGTTAGTATTCAACATATAGATTGTATGGCTAAGTTAGTTGATTCTGAAACAATCATCATCAAGCAGGTTTCTCAAGATAGTCCAGAATATGAATGTATTGAAGATTTTGCAGAATCCTTTTATAGTTTAAATACNTTTTATAATAGACCATTTGAAATTAAGAGAATTTATTGTCCTGAAATACAAGGTGGACCATGGGAAAATAATCCTGTAGCTGCTTATACTAATTCACTTATTTTAAATAATAAAGTACTGGTACCAAAATATGGAATACCTGAAGATGAATTAGCTATTCAAGTTTTTAAAGAAGCTATNCCAGGGTATGAGGTTATTGGATTTGATGATTCAAATAGTGATCCTTGGTATGGTGAAGATGCNCTACATTGTAGAACAAAAGGTATATTTGATCCAAGTATGATTCATATTTCCCACAAATCAATCAGAAGTAATGAAATATTTAGTAATAATATTGAAATTACAGCTGAAGTTATTGATTACAGCTTATCTCAGTTAGAATCAGTTGAAGTACATTGGAAATATAGTGATGAAGATGGACCTTATGGTCAATTTGAAATGAACTACATATCAGACAATACTTATTCAGCTGTATTTCCAAATATTAATTCAAATTCAGAAATTCAATATTTTATTATTAGCACAAATTCTATGGGTAATACTGCATCTCATCCAATAGCAGGTTGGCATACTTTTATTTTAGATAGTTTATATGGTGATATTAGTGGTGATAATCAAATTAATATTCAGGATGTTATTTTNTTAATTAANTATATTTTATCAGGTATTTATAATGATATAGCTGATTTTAATTTAGATGGTCAATTAAATGTTCTAGATGTGATTGAGTTAGTAAATTTAATTCTTGATAACTAATATGAAAAAAATNANTATNTATTTATTANTTAGTNTTATTTATTCNATCAATTTNAGTGAAGATATTTCTAAAATTATTTATAATAATTGNACTTCATGTCATCGNCCAAATNAAATTGGTGCTTTTCTTCCANTGCAAAGCTATCAAGATGTATATAATAACAGATCATTGATTGCNTATGTAATTGGAGGAAATGATGATATGAGGCATGATAACCCTATCATGCCACCATGGCCTCCAGATAGAGAATANAGTACACTTCTTTATGAAAGATTTTTAGAGGATGANCAAATTCAATTAATATTAGATTGGATTGATATAGATGCNCCTCAAGGAAANCCAGAACTTGAATANCCGATTCCAGAATTTCCTGATGGTTCTACACTTGGTGAACCAGATTTAGTTTTTGAAATGGANGAATCTCATTTTGTAGAAGGNAATTANNAGGATGATTATAGATGNTTTGTTTTTTCACTTGANAATGANGAANNAATAGAAATGTCTGCAATTGAATTTCGTCCTGGNAATAGNGAAGCTGTNCATCATGCAATTATTACATATATACCTCATGGTGATGCTGATTATTTAGATAATCAAGATAATCAATATGGATATGAGTGTTATGGAGGTTTTAATTTAAATACTGCTACTGATTTAATAGGTGGATATGCTCCTGGTTTATCTAGCTTGGAATATCCTGAAAATATTGGNCGAACNATNCCTGCTAATTCAGATATTATTGTACAAGTTCATTATGCTCCTCTTTTAACAGATCAAGAAGATTTATCTTCAATTAATTTATTTTTTAAAGAAGANTCTATANAAAGAGAAATTGATCAATATATTTTTGATTATTGGNAATTTGCGTTACCACCAAATCAANTAACAACTATTACAAGNAATTTANATATTCAAAATGATATAAGTATGGTTAATATTTTGCCTCATTGTCATTTATTAGGTCAATCATGGGAAATATATGCAACCTCTATGGANCTTAATGATACTATTCCAATTATTAGAATTCCAAAATGGGATTTTGATTGGCAAAGTTTCTATTATCCNGAATATTTACTTAAAATACCTNGTGGNTATACTATTACTGCTACCTGCACATATGATAACACATCNAATAACCCNAATAATCCTAACAATCCACCACAATGGGTTTATCCAGGTGATGGAACCAATGATGAAATGTTTTTTATACCAATAGAATATCTTGATTATCAAGAAGGTGATGAAAATATTTATTTAGGAACAATAGATGACTGTNCTATAGTAGGTGACATTAATGATGATGNAGGTTTGAATGTTTTAGATGTAGTNCTTTTAGTTAATNTTATATTAAGTNATAGTGAAAATGTATGTTCAGATTTAAATTCAGATGGTATTATTAATATATTAGATATTGTTTTNTTAATTGAAATTATTTTAGGATAGATGAAAAATTNTATAGTTATAGTTTTATTTATTGCTGTTTTATTTTCAAAAGAAAATAATATTAATGCTGGTCCTATGGTTGGCTATTCTGAAAAAGTTGAAGTTGCTTTATGGATTCAAACAAAAACAGAAGCAGACGTAAAATTTTTATATTGGGATGTTAATAATCCTAAANTAACATTTGAAACAGATTCGAAGACTACAGAAAAAGTATCTGGTTTTACAGCTACATTGATTGCTGATTTAGTACAACCAGGNACAATCTACAATTATCAACCAATCATCAATGGNAGTAAAATTAATTTGGATTATAAATTAGAATTTCAAACTCAGGAGCATTGGGAATATCGAAAAGATGCTCCTGATTTTTCATTTTCAATTGGAAGTTGTGCCTATACTAATGAAATAGAAAANGATAGNCCTGGAAAAAGTTATGGTGGAGATTATTTNATTTATAAAANNATTCTAAANAAAAATCCAGATTTTATGCTTTGGCTTGGTGATAATGTTTATTTTAGGGANCCAGATGCTTCAAGAACAGGGGTNTANCATCGTTATACTCATGANAGANCTCTTTCAGATTTNCANCCACTTCTTGGNTCTGTCCATCATTATGCAATATGGGATGANCATGATTATGGNCCNAATAATTCAGATAGAAGTTTTATACATAAAAATTTAACTCTTCAGGCATTTAAAGATTTTTGGGCTAANCCATCCTATGGTATTGGAGATAATGGTGGTATTACTACNCAGTTTAAATGGNCAGATGTTGATTTTTTTCTTCTTGATAANCGTTTTTTTAGAACNCCCCAAAANAGAGANNANATTTATAAAGAAATTTTAGGTGANNATCAAGTTCAATGGCTTATAGATGCACTTTTNAATAGTAAAGCACCNTTTAAGATTATTGCTATTGGAGGNCAATTTTTAAATTCTGAAAAAGTATTTGAAAANCATATTAATTGGGAAGATGAACATAATAAAATTTTNGATTTAATTAANAAAGAAAAAATAGAAGGAGTTATATTTTTATCAGGTGANAGNCACTTTTCAGAAGTATCAAAGATGGATAGATATGANGCTTATCCACTATATGATTTTACTGTATCACCATTAACATCAGGTTTTTGTGATATTTGTAAAAANGAGAAAAATAAATATAGAATAAATGAAAGTGGAGTATTTCAAAGAAANTTTGCAGTTTTTAAAGTTTCGGGTNCTACNAAAAATAGAACNTTAGATTACACTATATTTAATAATAANGGTGAAGCATTATGGAATTACACACTTCACGAGNATGATTTAAAGTATGGAAAATAGTGTATGGTCAAAAGATTATCAGAGTGCAAAACAAAANTTTCATAATTGTATAGNTTNTTTAAGNTCTAAAAANATTAATGTATNTCATGATGAGCTTAATATTAATGANTTAGATCCNTATGGTAATGATTTNCTTATNGATGTTGNNTGGATAGGNGATNCTAATGCTGAAAAAGTTTATATGTCAACTTCTGGTATNCATGGTGTAGAAGGNTTTGCAGGNTCTGCAATTCAATTAACNTTACTAAANAANCTTAATGAAATTCCAAAAAANACAGCATTTATTTTTGTTCATGTTTTAAATCCTTGGGGAATGTCATGGATTAGAAGAGAGAATGAATCTAATGTAGATTTAAATAGAAATTTTCTTACTAATGATGAGCCTTANAAAGGNTCTCATCCTCATTATGNAAAACTTGANCCAATAATTAATATTAAAAAANTACCTCAAAAAATAAATTTATTTAATATTAGAATGTTAATGCATGGATTAATTCATGGNCAAATAAAAACTAAACAAGCTTATGCTGAAGGACAATATGATTTTCCAAAAGGNCTTCATTTTGGNGGNNATAAATTAGAGAAAGGNCCTAGACANTTTATTGATTGGCTCAAAATTAANTTAGTTAATGTTAAACGTTGTGTTTGGATTGATTTACATACNGGTTTAGGNGAATCTGGTGAAGATGCATTATTAGTTGATTTATCNCCTGATGATNNAAAATATATTGAATTAGANAATCAAGCATTTGGNCATAGGATTGCTAGNTTAGATCCTAAGGCTGGTGTNGCCTATAAAATTAGAGGTGGAATGCAAAAGGGTACNGAATTACGCTTTCCAAATATAAATTGGACTTCAATCACNCAAGAGTTTGGTACAATACCAGGTGTAAGTGTTATTCAATCATTNCGNTCAGAAAGTAGCTGGAATCATTATAGNAATAAAGAAGGTTTAGATTTATTAAACCATTGGAGTAAAAAAGATTTATTAGCTGCATTTAGACCTTTTGATAATAATTGGGAAAATAAAATTATATCAAGAGGCGACACATTTTTTAATCAAACTCTAAGATTTTTATTAAATTAGATATTAATTTTTTTTAAGATAGGTATTGATAAAAATCGTAAAAAAATAGATATCATCATTGATATATGTATTGGAGTTAAATTAAAATTTTTACCCAATTGATTAATATAGTTTGATTCAACGATTAATCCGGCTAAAATACCTCCTAAAAGAATAGCTGCTCCCCTTATAAAAGTTACTACAGCTGAAAAATGAATTACGTCTTCTTTTTTAGAAATTTTATATAATAAATTAAAAGATGAGAGTGTATAAGCTGAAAAACAAACTCCAGCTAAGATAGATACTATAAAAGTTGCTATAATTTGTGTTTGATCATCTAAATAATATAATAGTATCCATGGAATAGGAAGGACAACAATTATATAGGTAGATATTTTTAAAACCTGATAATCTCCAATACGCTCACATAATTTTCCAAAATAATTAGAACTTGCAAAATTAGATACTTGCCACAACGTCATATTAATTGTATAAATAAAAACACTTAGTTCCATAGTTCTAAGCATATATATTGAAAAAAGTGGCCCAAAAAACATAATTGAAAAGTTTATATATGAACTAAATATAATGTAATAAAAACTTTTGTTTTGTTCAGATATTAAGTTTTTAAAGGAGGATATATATTCAAATAAGTTTTGTGTTTCTTTTTCTTCAAAGTTAAATTTTTTATTTAAATAAAAGGCTGATAAAGTACGTCCTAAAAATGCAGCAATGAAAATTATAGCAAACCCATATAACATATTTTCATTAAAAAAATCTAATACATAACCTGCAATTAAGGTTGCAAGAAATGATACAAACCCAATGATTCTATTTCTTTTTCCAAAATATCTAGCTCTAATTCTTCTAGGTACAAAATATCCCATCCAAGCTGTCCATGCAGGTTGAATTACAGTACCAATTGTCCAATATATACAGCTCCAGATCAATACGTATTTATACGTAGGTTTATAAAAAAGCAATAAAACAAGTATAACCCAAAGTATTGCCTGAATATATGACATAGTCACCACAAATTGCTTTAGATCTTTGAATTTGTTTTTAATAGAAGCAGAAAATAATTGGAAGCATGAACCAATAAATGGAGGAAAAGAACTTAAAAATGAAATTTGAAATGCAGAAAATTGAAGAAAAACTGCGCATGCTGATAAAAAGGTTTCACCTCCACCATACATAATTGCCCAAAAGCTACCTTCTATAGTAGATAATTTTAGGTTTTGTTTTACTTTCCCTTTTTTCATTAAAATATAATTAAATATGCAGTATAATAACATGCATACCCTAATAAGAACCCTATTAAAGAATCAGAAAGATAATGTACACCTAGAAAAACTCTAGATAATCCAACTATAATAGGCCAAAAAATCAACAAGCTTAATCCTTCAAATATAGTCATTGTAATTAATGCGCTTATCATAGTTCCTGATGCATGTCCTGATGGTAAACTATATTTATCTGGAGGCTTAACTAATGCCTTTATATTTTGATGTGCTTCAAAAGGCCTATCTCTTTTTATTGTATTTTTAATCATAAAATAAATAGGATACTGAAAGCCATAAGCGATTAAACCCATTTTTATTGCATCAAGACCTTTATCAGTATCAATTAGAATACTTATAATAGCATATAATATATACATCCACCATTCACCTGTGAATGTGAATATTCTAAAAAAATAAAATATTAATTTATTTTTGATTGCTAATTTATTTAGCAAAAGAGATATATATTTTTCAAATCTATTCATTTTGTAATACAATGTAAAAATAATTGTCTATTTCACATATATATATTAGTTTGAAATACTAATAAATACTCAAATATATTATTATTTTAAGGATATTCATCAAATGAAAAATATTATCATACTTATTTTAATTGTTTCAAATCTTTTTTCTTATGAGATTTATAAGGAAATTAAAATTCATAACGCTGATGAACAGCTGATCAATACTTTAAATCAACTACAAGTTGATTTAGATCATGTTCATTTAGAAAATGACAACTCTATACAATTTGCTATATCTGAATCAGATTTATCTAAAATTGAATTATCTAATATTTTATATACTATCATTCATGAAAATTTAGAAGAATTTTATGCTTCTAGACTTACTAATGATATGGAATCTAGAGATTTTGAATATGGTTCAATGGGTGGCTATTATACTTTTGATGAGATTGTGGAAAATTTAGATGAATTACATGAAGATTATCCTAATTTAGTTGCAGAAAAGATTTCTATAGGACAAACTTTAGATGGTTATGATATATGGGCTTTAAAAATGAGTGATAACCCAAATTTGGATGAAGATGAAGCTGAAGTTTTATATACTGGCTTACATCATGCTAGAGAGCCTATGAGTTATATGAATTTATTTTATTATATGAATTGGCTTGTTGAAAATTATGGTACAGATCAAATGGCAAATAATATTTTAGATAATAGAGAGTTATGGTTTATTCCTGCTATAAATGTTGATGGATTATTATATAATCAGCAGATAGCTCCAAATGGTGGAGGTATGCAAAGAAAAAATGGACGTGAAACTTGTAATGGAGGAGTAGATGGAGTTGATTTAAATAGGAATTATTCTTTTATGTGGGGTTTAGATAATCAAGGTTCAAGTCCAGATGGCTGTGATGAAACATATAGAGGAAATGGTCCGTTTTCTGAGCCTGAAACAGCTGCTATTGAAGCTTTTGTTGCAGAGCATGATTTTCCTGTAGCATTTAATTATCATAGTTACAGTAATTTACTTTTGCATCCTTTTGGATATACTGAACCTAATCCAATGGATCAGGAAGATATAGATACTTTTACTGAACTTGGAGAAGAGTTAGTGAGCGAAAATGGATATTTATTAGGTACTGGTGTTGATATTTTATATGCTGTAAATGGAGAAGCTTGTGATTGGATGTATGGAGTGCATGGAATTTTTGCATATACACCTGAAGTTGGTTCTAGCCAAGATGGATTTTGGCCTTCTACAAATCGTATTATTCCATTATGTGAAGAAAACTTATATGCTAATCAATATCTTGCTTTAGCAGCAGGTTCAAATTACAGTTCTGAGGTTAGTGTTCAAGATGAAACTTTTATCCAAGGAGAAAGTTACCCTTTAAATATTTCAATTAAAAATACTGGATTGAGCTCATCTTCAGGTGATGTTCAAATTGATATTTTATCATCTGAAAATTTGATATTTGAATTATCTGAAATTATAGCTGGAGATTTAGATGCGGGTGAAGAATTAGATTTAGGAAATATTACTTATTTTGAAGTTTCACAATCAACGTCAGAAGGTTCTATTGAAGAAATTATCGTGAATGTTTATGATAACTACAATGTTGTTTCAAGTAGTTCTATTTCTATCCTTGTAGGTCAACCAGAGACTGTAGTTAATGATGAATTTGAAGCGCAAAATTTATGGATTGTTGGAGATGCTGATGATCAAGCATCAGCAGGAATTTGGGAAAGAGCAATTCCAAATCCAACTTATGATGATAATGGAGAAATTATTCAACCAGCTTCCGATCATACAGTTGATGGACAATATTGTTTTGTTACAGGTAATGATGTATCAAATAATGATAGTGAATTTGGTTTTGGAGATGTAGATGGAGGAAAAACTACTTTATTTTCTCCTATTTATGATTTATCAGAGTATTCAACTGCAGCTGTTTCTTATTGGAGATGGTATGCAAATGCAGCAGCAGGTGGAGCTAATCCTGGTAATGATGTATGGCGAGTAGATGTTTCTAATGATGGAGGAAATGTGTGGTATTCTTTAGAAGCAACTGATGAAAATTCAAATACTTGGACTCGTCACCAATTTATTTTAAATGATGAAACTATTTCTCTATCTGATCAAATAAAATTTAGATTTATTGCAGAGGATATATACTACGATGGTGATAATGGTAGTGGTGGTTCTATTATTGAAGCTGCAGTTGATGATTTTAAAATACTTGTGTTTAATGATGGTCTTTCAGGTGACGCAAATTATGATGGTCAATTAAATGTTCAAGATGTAGTTATTATTATTAATATGATTTTAGGAGGTATAGAATCTGATTTTATTGCTGACATGAATAATGATGGTGGTATTAATATTCAGGATGTTGTACTTTTGTTAAATTTAATTATTGGATAAATATTTGCGTTTCCAAATTTTGAACATATTTTTAATCATGCTTGTTTCAGTTATCTTTTCAAATGAGAGGATAACATTTGTAAGTGCTAGCCCTTTTTCTTTTCAAGATATAATCACTAATTTAGATAATCAGGAATCTCAAGAGGTGTTTGGTATTCTTAAATTTCCAGATAATTATTCAAAAGAAAAAAAATATCCCCTTATTATTGGTGTTGCAGGTAGTTTAGATTGGGGGGAACATCACTATAAATATTTAGAAATGTATAGAAATTTAGGGATTGCTACTTTTGAACTTAATAGNTTTAAAAGTAGAGGAGTTAAATCTACAGTAGGTAGTCAAACNCAAGTAACAACTGCTATGATTATCTTAGATGTTTATAAAGCTTTTGAAGTATTAGAAAATCATCCTAATATAAATAAAAANAAAGTTGGTTTAACAGGTTGGAGTTTAGGTGGAGCAGTAACACTTTTTTCAGGTTGGAAACCATTAAAAAAAGCAATTGGAACTAATTTGAAATTTGCTTCAAAATTAGCCTTTTATCCAGCCTGCTTCGCTAGGCCTTATAATGTTGATTTTGAGGATGTCCCTACCCATGTATTAATTGGAGAATTAGANACATGGACTCCTTCAGAAGCTTGTATTGAATTTAAAGATATGATGGATATAGNAGGGTATGATTTTAATGTAACTGTATATGATAGTTCNTATCATTCATTTGATAGGGTNTCAGAAATATCTTATATTGAGAATGCTTATGCTTTTTCAGATTGTAGGTTTGATATAAGAGATGATGGTGCAGTTTTAATGAATTTTCTAGATATNCCCATGAATACTCCTACACGTCAAAAAATTGGACTTTATTTTTGTGCAGAGCGCGGAACCATGATGGGAGGCAACCCCATAGCAAGAGAAAAAGCGTTTCGGTTTTCAAAAGAATTTATGCAACAACATTTACTAAGTGATTAATATGTTTGAAAAATTACCTTTAGAACAAAGTTGGAATTTTCACAATAATTTTTCACTTATAATGTTTATAGTAATTTTTTTATTAAGTTCCATTGGCTTTTATCTTAACAAACATAATAATTCAGCTTTAATAAAGAAAATATCTTTATTTATTGTTGTNTTTTGTTTCTTCCAAGAATTTATAGATTATTTTCATAGAGCTTTTTTAGATCCAAATTATTCTATTTCATGGCAAAAAGATTTACCTTTACATTTCTGTCACATCGCCTTTTACTTTTCTTTAATTGCTATATATTTAAAGTTATCTACTAACTTAAATGAAAATGACATGTCTACAAAATCAATTAGAAGTCAATTTCTTTTTGATGCATCATTTTTATTGGGCATGTCAGGAGCATTACAAGGAATACTTACTCCAGATTTTCAACATATCCATAATTATATTGGTATCATTTGTGCACATCTTCAACATTCTCTAATTATTTTAAATGTATTTTGGTTAATTTCTGCTTACAATATGAGATTACAATTTAATGGAGCTATTTATACATATATCTTCATCAATTTAATAGTTCCTATTGCAATTTTTATAAATTATATATTAGGCTACAATTCAAATGGTGATAGAGCTAACTATTTATATATTATGGAATTGCCAACAGTAGATAATTATTTATTAAGTTTTGTGGCTGACAAAACATTTCCAAATTTTATATTTTATGTACAACCTCTCATTATAGTTTATATCATTATATTATATNTTCCATTTTTTATATTNAATCGTTANCATTATAGATAGATGTATTATTTATTATATATTTTATTTTTTAATTTCATTGTTTCTCAAGTTCATTTTTCTGANTTGCCAGACTCTACAGGTGTGTATCAACCTGTAATTATTGAGCAATGTTTTGGTCTTGATATTGGCGATGAAATAGGTTTATTTGATATGTCTGGTTTAAGTTCTAATGATTGCACTAATCAATATTCTGAAATTTTAGTGGGTGCAGGTATTTATAATGGAGAGCAATTAACAATTTCAGGTTTTGGTTCTCTTGATTATTGTGATTTTTCTGATGGGTATCAATTACCAGGTTGGATAGGTGGTCATCAAATTGTAATAAAAATTTGGGATTCATCTCAAGATATAGAATACATACCTGATNTTAATTTCAGTTTAGGTAGTGGAGATTGGGGAGATATATATACAGTAATAGATACATTAGTTGTGAATGAATTATCTAACATNCCAGATAANTTTTCTATATATGAAATTTATCCTAATCCATTTAATTCAATTGCTATTTTTAATATTAATCATAATATAAATAGTCCTTTATATATCTCAATTTTTGATATATCAGGCAGATTAATTGAAAAAATAACTTTTTATAATCCAATATATAATCAAAAAATTATGTGGGATGCATCTAATTATAATAGTGGCACTTATATAGTGAATTTTGAATCTTCCAATACATTCATATCTAAAAAAATTAGTTTAATAAAGTAAAAGACCCTTTATATAAAATATAAAGGGCCTTTAAAAAATGTTGTATTCTCGGTTATTTAATAAAACATTTCTGATATAAGGTATGGAATTAAAAGTTAAATTAATGTGATTAAAATCAATTATTTGGAAAAAATAGATTTAAAATTTTTAAAACTTTTAAATTCTAAGACATTATCACTTGGATCTTTAATAAACATAGTTGCTTGTTCTCCTTTTTTACCTTTGAATCTTATATAGGGCGCAACTATAAAATCTAAATTTTTATCTATAAATTTCTGTGATAATTCTTTCCAATCATTCCAATCTAATATTATACCGAAATGTCGGACTGGGATATTTTTTTTATCAACGCTATTGGTATCTAAAGAAACTTTTTTTTTATTTATTAAATGAGCTGATATTTGGTGTCCAAAAAAATTAAAGTCTATCCATCTTGATGATTCTCTTCCAATACCGCAACCAAGAATTTCAACATACCATTTTTTTGCTTCTTCAATATTATATACAGGAAAAGCTAAATGGAATGGGTTTAATTTTTTAATTGAAATTATTCCTAATTAAATAAATTTTTAAAAAACGATATCACTGAAGAATCTGATTTAGGCTTTTCTTTTAAAGAACATGAATAATTGTTTTCTTTTAAAGCGGTAATAATCATTTTTTCATTTACTATTTGGTCATCATATACTACTGTCATGCTAGATTTTTCAAAATCAACTGAACGAGATTTTATTCCTTCTATAGAATCCATAGCTCTATTAATTTTTTTAACACAACCACCAGCACACATCATACCTTTAACATCAAAATCTGATGTTTTATCTGCAGATATTGACATACCTACAACACATATTATACCAATTAATATTTTTTTCATTTCTTAACTCCTTTGTTATTTATGAATTTAAAATAAGATTAACTAATAACACAATATCTAATACATTTATTATACCATCATCATTTAAATCAGCATCTTCATTGTATTCAGCATTATTTACAATTAGATTAACAATAATTACTACATCTAAAACGTTGATGATTTCATCACCATTTATATCTCCGATAACGCTATTATCTATAAATGTAATTGTAATTGGTATTACGGATAAAGGATCAGAACTGTTAGAATTGATAATAATATAAGATATATCATTTTCATCTGTCACTAAACTCCCATCAACTTCAACATCATATGTTATTTGTTCTCCAAAGTTCAGTGAGTTTGCATCAAATATTGGAGCAATCCATTCATTCATAGGTTTAAATGTTAATGTTAATTCATCATGCGCATAATCATCATTATAAACAATTTGAATAGCATCATTTCCATTACTATTTTGAATTCCAATTGTTGCACTTGAAGTATACCCTTCCATACTTCTATAGTTAATATCTATTTTTTGATTTTGATGAAGTACAATTTGAAAATCAAATGTACCTGCGTAATCAGGATTACTTCCACACCTTACAACATTATTAAACCAAACAATTAATTTATCATCCAGATTTTCATAATAGACATTACCTTGTCCTTCATTGCTGCAGCTGTTTCCTTCATTTTCAGGATTTAAATCATCCCAAAAAGCAAATATTGCATTCTGAGGACCTTCATCATTAGGTAATGTTTCATTGCTCCACTCATTATTATTTTCACCAAATCCAACCCACCCATTTGGATTAATTAATAATTGACTATATGAATTTCCATAAAATTTAAAATCAAAGCCAATATCTGTATAAATTCCATCATCATTATTTTCAAATTGAACTTGATTTGATTGGCTGATATCTATCCAATCATAGTTATTATTTGTATTTAAATCACTATCTATCCAATGATTTCCATAATCATCATTCCCTGCTGAATAAATAAGAGGAGAAGTAGATATTGTGTATGATAATATAGATTCTTCTTCCCCAATATTTGATAACGTAATATTTTCTGTTAAAATCTCATCATCATTTATTTCATAATTAATTTCTGTATTAGATAATTCTAATTCAGCTTGTGCAAGATTCCAAACAGCACCTGTTTTTCTTGTACTAATGAATAAAGCTGAATCATCACTTAATGTTCTTGCAGCTCTTGGATAAGTATTGTTAAATGTATATTCTAATCCAGTAGTTCCCCAATGGTCTTCTATTCCAACACTGCAGTAGCCACCATGTAGTGGGGTTCCACCTCCATAACTTCCATTAGATGTATTATTAAAATCTTCATATTGTAATAATATTTCTCCATCTCCAGTTGGTGTACTATAAAATACTGGATCAAAAAGTATAGCTTGAAAACTTTCATTAGTATTATCTTCATATGTTTTAACATTATTCCACTGAACGATGTAAACATGTAGTAACTCATCGTAGTATCCATAAACAGCTCCACCAGAGTCAGCGGTTAAATCATCCCAAAATACTGCTAACATAGGAGATGGACCTCCAGGACCTGGAAGATGATCATTTCTAAATGATTCCAAATCGCTACTACCAAATGAAATCCATCCATTTGAACATACTGTTATTTGTTGATATTCTTCACCATAGAACTTAAATGTAAATGGTAAATTGATAACTTGAGAGTCATCTTGGTTATTTCCATCATCATCATTTACTGTATTAAGAGGATTTCCTAAATCTTCAATATCAATCCAGTCATAACTTGGAACTAAAGAATAATTTGTGTCACCAGAGTCATAAATGTAATAACCATAATTATCAGGACCTAAAGGATCAACAACGCTAACAGTCCCAACCTCTATATCTTCTGAAGATAAAAGTTCAAACCCATATTCAGTTTGGCAACTAAAGTCTATTATTTTAGTTTCTCCATTGAATGCAGTATTTTCAAGATCCATATTAAATTCCGAAGAATTTCCTATTCCATTATTTGCTATTGTTTCAATAGTAATCAATTGTTCTGAAATATTAAGATCAGGACTTTGAGTCGTTACTGAGCAAGTAAATTCAGGAGAAGGTAGTGTCCCTGTGTTTGATAATGTAATAAATCCATTAGCTATTTCTCCTGGATCTAAAATGTTATCATCATCATCATCTATAGAAAATTCAGTTATAGATAATTCAAAGCTTTCAATATTATAGTAAAGGTTAGTTGTATATTCTGTTCCATCAGAATCATTAATTAGTGTTAAATAAAAATTAATAATACTATTATGTTCTTCCATATTAGATAATTCAAAAACAAAAGCTTGTTCTGGATCATTTGTTCCATTTTCAATAGTTCCATAATAAACTTCATTAAATATTGGGTTAATTTGATTATCACTACTTAGAATAGCGCTAATATTTTCAAATGAATTATTCCCATCATAATGGATAGGTACAGTTAGTTGTATTGTTTCACCTGGATTCATAATACTATTATTATTTGTATCATTAAAAGATGAAGTTTCAACACTAGCATAAGGTATGTATTCATCTGCTTGGAATTGAATATCACTTAGATAGGGTTTATGATTATATTTTGTTACAGTTAATTCTAAATTATCTGTAATATCAATATCACTTTCATCTAAATTGATTACAACATTTCCAAATGAGTCAGTAAAGCCTTCAAGATAAAAGCTACTTGACCTGTCTTCTAGTAGAGTTACTAACGCACCTTCAACTGGAATTCCACTGTTAGTTGAAACATTCAATGATATAAAGTTTTCACCTTGAGATATATTATTTTGATGTTGGACATTCATTGATACAGGAGTATCAGTAAATAGCATTGTTGAACCATCACCCATTAAATTAGTCCAATGTGTAAAAATAGTGACCCAGTCATTTGGATTAGATGGATAGTTCTCGTATAAATTTGCTTTTCCAGCCACTAAACCTTCACCTGCTGTTTGTAGACCTTCTGCAAAAAGCCCATAGTAAATACCTATATTAATAGCATTATTAAACATAGTGTGCGTTCCAACTGTCGCTGTTCCAATACAACCAACAGCACCTTTTGGTGATGTTGTGGATCCTGCTCTTAAGAATTTTTCAGATAGGCACTGATTTTCTGAAGCAAAAGAACCTGTACCACAGGTAATAACAGTTGCAAAAGGTAATTTATATCCATTATTTGCAGCATCTACATCATTATTTGTAAAACCACTTACACCATAGTAGCCTCTATAATTGAAAAAATTAACACCTTCATCTAATTGGTCAACCATCCAATTATCATAGCTGCCACCACTTATTTTTAATCGGATATCTTCAACTCCATATTGATCCATTACAGCAGCTATATTTTCGGCAGTTATTGCACATGATATTCCTGAGGTTGAAGGATCTCCTACTATAGCAGCTTTTTCATGCCAATTATTTGAATCATCATTTACCTGCTCATAACCTAAGATTTTGCTTACTACAACAGCTAATTCAGATGAACTTCTTACTGACATTCTACCAAGAACTACCTCCGGCCACAAATCATTTCCATCAAGCTGTGAATATGGATGATCACCTTCACCATTATATCCTGAATCATATTCAGTATATGAATCTATATTATAGCTTCCTCCATCATCACCTATAAGAGTTACAAATTCAGGCGGAACATCCCAATTCATTGCTCCTTGAATATAATTTTTTACAGCTGTTGTATTACTTCCACCAGTTTCATTTGTACTTGCTGTATAAACTACATAGCCTTGTTTTTTTCTCCACTTTACAAGCTGTTGAAAATAAGAGTTAGTCTCTGTTGACCCTCCACAGATATAAAGAATAGCAGGTTTTTGGTATTCTTCTGTTCTTGCTTGATTATCAGATGGGTTTATAACAATAGAATTAACCATTCTTTCAAATACTTTTGATTTTGGAAAATCTTTTGAAATAGGTTGGTTTATTTCACCTGTATCTGTAATAATTATTTCAATTTCTTCAATAACAGTAATTTTCTTTTGAGAAGGCTCATAAATAAAAGGAACGATTTCTAAATTAACAAATTCATTACCTCTCATAGCGCTTCTATCAGATACGTACAGATTCTTTTCAGGATAAGAAGAATTATTTGTATAGATTGTCTCATTTTTTTGGAAGTCCACGGCCTTATCTCCAAAAGTTTGTAAAGGCATAATTTCTATATCATTGATTTCTTTTTCAGAAATAACATTATATTCAATATTATATGATTTATGTTTATGTAATTGAATAAATGAAGAAATAGAAGGAAGTAAGGGGTCACCAATTAGTGATCTAGTTCCAGAACCAGGAATTGATATAACATCACCCAACTCTTTTTTTTCAATCTCATAATCTTTCAGATTAAAATTAATAATTATTTTTTCATTAGTTTGTTCTTTTAGCTCAAAAAAAGTGTTACTTAGAAAGGCTAAATTTAAAAGTGATAGAAAAAGAATAATTCTCACGATATGTTCTCCATTTGTAAATTTTTTTAGATTATATTAATTTATTTTAGTTCTTATTAACTTTTCTTCATAGATAATTCTTGTTACAAGATGTAAGATGAAATTTAACTCAAAATGTTTGTTCAAAAAAAACTTTTTTATCTTATATTATGTCCTATTGATTTTATTTAAAAATTAAATGGTGGCCGTAGCTCAGCTGGTTAGAGCGGCCGGTTGTGGTCCGGCAGGTCGAGGGTTCGAGTCCCTTCGGTCACCCTTCTTGAAGCCCTCCTGGCTCAACTGGATAGAGCACTGGATTTCGGCTACAGGGGTTACAGGTTCGAATCCTGTGGAGGGTACAATGGTCTATTTCAATAAAATTTACAAACTACTATGGGTTTTTCTTGTATTCTTGATTATGTATTTATCTTACCAAAGAAACGTTAAATCAAATGGTGAACATCAAGAAGTGGTTTCTGCATTTTCTAGCTCCC
This sequence comes from Fidelibacterota bacterium, assembly GCA_002710085.1. The sequence continues at coordinate 3,464 of PAOX01000009.1, read as the reverse complement.
CAATTTTATCTATTGTAACTATTGGATTTATTCTTTTATTAACTGGAATTAGTATTCTAAGAGCGCTTGAATCTAGGAATGAATGGAGAAGGATAGCGCAAGAAGATAATCCTGATAAAGTATTTAATAAAATTGAAGACAAAAAAAAATAGTTATTCGTCTATAAATAACTTGATTTTTTTTTACAAAAATGTTAGATTGAAAACTCTCAAATGTAATAATAACATAAAACTCAAGAGGAGGAGTTGATATGAAAAAAATGATATTTATATCAATGTTGGTTGTATCCTTATTGTCTGCTAGACAAGTTTTTCCAGAAACTAGCGATGCTTTATCAGTTAAAGCAAAAGGATATAATATTTTAAATATTGATAATGGTACAAATGAAAATACTCTTCGAAATTCCAGAGAAGAAATTACTTTATTTGAATGGGATTTTGAAGGCGAATTGTGGAACACTGATGAAGGTTGGAACTTAACTGATACTGACTACAATAGTGAATCACACAGTTATTTATCACCAAATGATGATTCAACTTTAAATGCAAGTTGGAACCTTGTTTCTGATCCTGTAACGTTACCTTTACTTGGTGAAGGTGAAGTGATGCAGTTTGATTTCTTTGTAAAAGGAGATACTCCTGATACAGATGGTGATGATGATGGTTACTTAGAAGATTACTATCAATTATCTATTATGGATTTAAATGCTTTAGCATGGCACGCATCTGCTAATGCGCCTGATTCTGAAGGTGCATCATACTGGTGTGCTGATGAGTCAGTTGGTAGCAGTGGTGGTTATCTTGATGAGTGGATGCAGTATTTAGATACTCCATTGATTAGCGTAAATGATGGTGATGTCTTAGAATGTGACATTAAATTTGAAATTGAAGATGAAGCAGGTGCAGTTATTGGTGGTTCATGTACCGATGGATGGGATGCTGCTAATATTCGAATTTCAGCTGATGGTGGTAACACATGGGAACTTTTAGAAGATGGTAACAACCCATATGATTTTGATTGTGGTTATGGTTGGATTTATAATGATGCTGAATATGAAACAGGTGGTTCATTAAATCAAGTAGCTGCAGGCTGGGGTGGTTCTAGCAATGGATGGATACCTTTCTCAGCTGATTTATCAGCTTATGCAGATCAAGAAGTTATTGTACGTTTTGCTTTTGGCTCAGATCCTGCTTATAGCACAATTGACCAGGATGATATGACTGGTTTCCAAGTAGATAATATTGTTGTTGGATTCATAGATACACAGTATTCAGACAATGCTGACGATTCACAAGACAATAATACTATGGTTCCCTCAGGTGAAGTATGGGAAGGTATGTTCTATGATTATTTCTCATGTGAGGATGAACGTCCTGGTGCATGCGGAGAGTGGGAGCAATACACTCCAGGCTTAGCATTTAATGGTAATGCATACCATGATATTTCTCATCTTGCAGGAAAAGATGTATTAATTAAATTCTCATCTCGTTATGATGATAATGATGATGGTGGTACAGGAGCAGGAATATTTATTGATGACTTTAGAATTTATAAAGAATCAACAGGTGGTTACGCAGCTCCAACAGGTTTAACTGCAGAAGCTGGTGATAGTGTAGTTGATCTTTCATGGAATGATATGAATTCTTCAGGTACAGATGATTTTTATTTTCACAATGGTGCAGCAGATGGTGGTTATTATATGACAAGCGAAGATGCTACAGGTTTTGCTGGTACTGCATTTGAATTCGCAGGTTCATCAACTGTTCATTCTGTTGAAATCTATCGTTCAGATGATGATACTGTAGGTGAAGATGAAAACGGTGAAGGTGGATGGCCAGTTCAAGAATTTGATATGGAAATCTGCGCATATGGTACTTTTGGTTCTTTATACGACACAGAAAAACTATATGATTGTGTTGTTGTAAATACAGCTACATTTGAAATTGGTTGGAATACAGTTGATATTCCTGAATGGGAAATGAGCGGTAATTATATTATCTCTTATGCGTTTAATCATTTTTATTACGGTGCTGCTGATTTTGACGGAAGTGATGCAAATAGTTATTTTTCTTATGAATTAGGAAACGGTGACACTGCGCCATGGTCAAATCAAAGTGGTAATGCATGGGGTATAACAGCAAACATTACTTATGAGTCTGCAGATGTAACGTATAATGTATATGATGTTGCAACATCAGGTGAAGGTACTATGATTGCTTCAGGCTTAGATGCAGCTTCATTTTCTGATACTGGAGTTCAAAATGATGTACTTTATACATATGCTGTATCAGCAACATATCCTGATGGTGAAGAATCTGGTTTTTCAGATACTGTATCTGTAAGACCTGAATCTGATTCTGTTCATGAAGAAGGATGGGACGATGGTACTGCAGAAGAAGGATTTAATTCAGGTGGTTCTAATACTTATATTGCTGTTAGATATGAAGCAGTTCCAGAAGGTGAACAACTTAAAAGAGTTAAATGGTACCAAATGGGTTCTGGCGGAGCTTTCTATATTAAAGTTTGGGAAGATGATAATGGAATGCCTGGAAATGAAATATTTAGTGCCGTTCAAGTAGCTGGTAATGCTGAAGGTTGGAATGAAAGAGATCTAACTAATGACGACTTAACCGTTTCAGGTGATTTTTGGTTTGGAACTAAAAATTTCAGTTCTACTCAAGATTGTGGATTAGATACAGACTCAAATTCTGGAAATTCTATGTATGATTCAGGAAGTGGATGGGATTCTGTTGACGGCGGAAATCTTATGCTAAGAGTTGTTTTAGATTGTGGAGACAACTGCCCTGGAGATGATGCATGTTCAGATACTCAACCTGGAGATACTAATGGTGATGGGATAACTAACATTCTTGATGTAGTTGGTCTTGTTAATTTTATTATTGGTGGACTTGATCTTGGTGAGTGTGGATTAATTGCTGCAGATTTCAATAGTGATGGTGTAGTAAATATTCTTGACGTAGTTGGTTTAGTTTCATCAATATTAGGTGGCCGTTCATTTGATGCTACATCAGCGATGATGTATGAGACATCAGCGGGTGTAGATATTTTATCTGATGGCTATTTAGGAGCTGTAGAGTTAACACTTACTCATGCTGTAGGTTTTGAGTTAGAACTAACACAAGATGCTTTAGTTTCTGATTATAACACAACAGGTACTACAACAAAAATAATTGTAGTAGCACCTGAGACTGATCACATTTTTTCTACTGAAGATGCTTTTGAAGTAGATGAAGTATTAGCAGTAAACTCAAATGAGTTTATTGATGTGGTTAAGCATGTATCAGAGTTTAATCTAAGCTCAGCATATCCAAACCCATTTAACCCAACAACAAACATTGATTTTTCTGTATCTGAGGCTGGTTATGCTTCGGTTAAAGTATATAATCTAATGGGACAGGTTGTAGGTGTATTAATGGATGGAATGGTTGATGCGAACACATATA
>PAOX01000008.1 GCA_002710085.1 Fidelibacterota bacterium | reverse complement strand
AGTGCTATGGATTTATCAAATACTGGAAGAGATACTTCTGTAATTTTTGCTGATGGTGCAGCTGCTACTATTTTAAGTAGAACATCTAAAAATGAAGGTATTTTATCTACCCATTTACACACCGAAGGAAAATACGTAAAGGAATTATGGGTAGAAGCTCCATCAAGCAAATCTAATCCAAAATTAGATCAAGAAATATTAGATCAAGGAAAACATTTTTTAAAAATGAATGGACGAGAAGTATTTAAGCATGCGGTAAAACGTTTTCCTGAAGTCATTATAGAAGGATTAGAACATAATAATTTAACTGTAGACGATATTGATCTGTTAATACCACATCAGGCAAATGTTAGAATATCAAAAATGATACAAAAAAAATTAGGATTAGATGATCATCAAATTATTTCAAATATTCATAAATATGGAAATACAACAGCAGCTTCTGTTCCAATTGCATTGTGTGAAACAATTAATAATAATAAATTAAATAAAGGAGATACTTTAGTATTAGCAGCTTTTGGTTCAGGTTTTTCTTGGGGCTCTGCTATATTGAAGTGGTAAAATTTATGAATTGGATATATTTTAATGAAGAACATAGAATGCTACGCAATATGGTGCGTGAATTTGCTATTAATGAGATTAAACCACTTGCACAAAAAATTGATAATGAAGGATTATTTCCTGAAGAATCAATAAAAAAAATGGCTGAATTAGGTTTGATGGGCATCCCATGGGATACTAAATATGGTGGCGGTAATATGGACACATTATCTTTAGTAATTGCTATAGAAGAAATTGGTAAAGTATGCGCTTCAACAGCTGCAACTATGATGGCTCATACTAGTTTAGGTACAGCTCCAATTGCAGCCTTTGGTACGGAAGAACAAAAAGAAAAATATTTACCAGGGTTAGCGTCTGGAGAGAAGATTGGTTCATTTGGTTTAACTGAGCCCAATGCTGGTTCAGATGCAGGTAATACACAGACTACAGCTGTATTGGAAGGTGATAAATTTATTGTNAATGGTCAAAAAGCCTTTTGNACAAGTGCTGGTGTCGCTAGTATTATTATTTTTNCTGCTAAATTAATTAAAAATGGTGAGGATCAAGGTATTGGTGCATTTATTGTAGAGTCTGGAACTGTAGGTTTATCAGTAGGAGCTCCAGAAAAAAAGATGGGATGGAGAGGTTCAGATACACGATCTGTATTTTTTGAAAACATGGAAATTCCTAAAGAAAATATTTTAGGATCTCCTTCAAAAGGATTTAAGCAATTTCTTAATACTTTAGTTGGTGGAAGAATTACAATTGGCGCTTTATCATTGGGTACTGCACAAGGGGCATATGAATTAGCACTTAAATATTCAAAAGAGAGAGAGGCATTTGGTAAACAAATTAATCAATTTCAAGCAATTGGATTCAAATTAGCTGATATGGCTACCTCAATAGAATCAGCAAAGCATTTAGTATATCATGCTGCTTGGCTAAAAGATAATAATCAACCTGTTATCAAAGAAGCAGCAATGGCTAAATTATTTGCTAGTGAAACTGCAATGAAAATCTGTACAGAAGCTATTCAGGTACATGGTGGTTATGGTTATATTAAAGAATATGATGTTGAACGTTTCTTTAGAGATGCTAAAATATTAGAAATAGGTGAGGGAACTAGTGAGATACAGAGAGTGATAATATCTAAAGCAATTTTAAAGTAAAATGTTGTTTGATCTTATTAATAATTTTAACAATCAATATAAATTTAACACTATAGCAATTCAGAATATTATTTCAAAAATAGCTACTAATGAAGATAAAGCTATTAAATCTATTAATCTTATTTTAAGTACAGATATTCATTTAAATAAATTAAAGAAACAATATTTTCAAAAAGATCACTATACGGATGTTATTTCATTTAATTTAGAAGATGAGGGTGATTTAATTGATGGCGAAATTTATATTAGCATGGATAGGATTATTGATAATGCCAGTCAATTTAATTGTAATTCAAATGAAGAATTAACAAGAATTATTATACATGGTGTATTACATTTAATTGGTTATAATGATGAGAATACAGACCAGAAAGAGACAATGACTAATTTAGAAAATTTTTATATGAGCGAATGCTCTGAATCTATTATTATTTAATTATGTATATATATATTTTATTACTTTTTATTGGTTTACTTATGCTGTCAGCATTTTTTTCAGGTTCAGAAACAGCATTTTTAAATTTAAAAAATCAAAATAAAAAAATTCCTAATGAAATTTTACAATTTGCAAATAAGCCAAAACGTTTATTAATTGGCTTGTTATCTGGTAATACTATTATAAATATTTGCATTGCTTTTTTAGGTGCATACTTTATTCATAAGTTTGCATCAGAATTTTCAATTTCAGAATCTATGTTAAAATTGATTGATATAGTATTTCTATCATTAATATTGCTAATTTTTGGCGAAGTAGTACCTAAAGTATTTGCAATGCGCAACTCAGTTAAAGTAGCTCGTTCTGCATATATTCCATTAAAATTTATTTTTATGATTTTTAAGCCTTTTATCTTTTTGTTTCATAAAATCACCATATTTTTTAACTCTATAATTGGTGTTCAGGATGAAAAAATATTTGATTCTGAAGAAGAATTAAAGATTTTAGCAGAGTTAAGTGAAGAAGAAGGGACTTTAGAAGAAGAAGAATCTGAAATGATTCAGTCAATTATAGAATTTAATGATAAAGAAGCGGGAGAAATTTTAATTCCTAGAGTTGATATTGTTGGAATTGAATCTTCAGAAAGCTTAGATGCAGCAATGGATTTAATTAGCAAAGAACAATTTTCAAAAATACCTATCTATGTAGATAATATGGATAATATTACTGGAATACTTCATGCTAAAGATTTAGTCCCATATTTAACTGGTTCTAGGCCTAATATTAATTTATCCTCAATTGCCAGAGCTCCATTTTTTGTTCCAGAAAATAAGCCAATAGATGAGTTGTTAAATGATTTTAAAAATAAAAAAACTAGTATAGCAATTGTTGTAGATGAATGGGGGGGAACAGAAGGATTAATTACTTTAGAAGATATAGTAGAGGAAGTATTAGGTGAAATACGTGACCCATTTGATAATGAACAAAATTTAATTAATAAAATTTCTGATGGGACTTATATGGTAGATGCTAAAATTTCCATCTATGATTTACAAGAAGCTATTGATATTACTTTCCCAGATGATAGAGATTATGATACACTAGGAGGGTTTATATTAAATCAGCTACAAGAGATACCTCAAAAAAATGATATGGTTGAATTTAATACTAATATTTTCAAGGTAATAAGTATCACTAAAAATAGAATTGGTCAAGTACAGGTTATACGTAATGAAAAAAAAGTTTAATGATTTAATAGCTGTGTTGAAAACTTTACGAGCTCCTGGCGGTTGTGATTGGGATAGAGCTCAAACACATGAGTCTTTAATTCCATACTTATTAGAAGAAACTTATGAAGTTATTGAAGCAATTGAACAAAAAGATTATATGTTATTAAAAGAAGAGTTAGGTGATTTATTATTACATGTAATATTTCAAGCAGAGTTAGCTAGTGAAGACAATAAGTTTAATATTTATGATTCTATTACAAATATCACTGATAAACTAGTGAATAGACATCCTCATATTTTTTCTAATAAAGAAGATAANTCGTGGCAATCAGGTAGTTGGGAATTAGCTAAACAAAAAGAAAAAAAGCGTGACAGTATATTAGATGGAGTTCCCAAAGCATTGCCTGCATTAACAAAAGCCAAAAGGATACAAGAGAAAGCTGCGGGCGTTGGATTTGATTGGGAGCATTTAGATCAAGTGTATAAAAAGGTTTATGAAGAAATAGATGAATTAAATGAGGCAATAAAATCTAAACAATCAGAGCATATACAAGAGGAATTAGGAGACGTACTTTTTTCTATTGTTAATTTAAGTCGGCATATTGATATGAATCCAGAAGTTGCATTAGATAAATCAATTATTAAATTTATTAATAGATTTCATGCTCTTGAACAATACTTNGATAAAAATAAATTAGATTTCAAAAACCAGAGCTTATCTNATTTAGATAAACTCTGGGATCAAATTAAGAAAGAAAAAAATTAACTAAGAATAATATTTACTAGTAGTACAATATCTAGCACATTAATTCCACCATCATCATTCATATCACCATTTAAATCAATTTCATCCGTACCAAGCGCCATATTAACAACTAAGATGACATCTAATACATTTAGTATTTCATCACCATTAATGTCACCCAGTATAACTTCTTGATCAAATGCATCAATAGCATATTTCTGAGCTCTTGGAATCATTGTATTATTTCCAGGATGATTATATTCCCATACCTGTTGGCCTGCATATGTAACTTCATAAATCTCTGCATCATCACAAACAGTTAATAATGTATTTCCATTAGGCAACCTAAATGCTCCACCTTGAACATTTGTATGCCATCCTGGGCCAGGATGATATACCCAAGTTGGCTCTTGTGGTCCGTATGGTTGAGTTCCTAGTAAAGTATAGTTGCCATCATCCATTAAAGGTGGTTCAAATTCTAATCCTGCAGATTGATTACCTTGATGTCTATTATTAAATAAAATTAAATTTCCTTCTCCTGGATATCCTTCGGGAATCCAATTAACACTGTGTTGATCATCTAAAATTTGAGTAGAATTATTNCCTCTATTATATATTTGAGGATTTCCCCATCTATATAAAAAATCTCCACCTTTTCCAGAATTTCCACCTTCATGTGATGCAGCCTCTTCTACTGTTGTACTATGATCAATAATATAAATTTCACTCATAAATCTAGAGGATATAACAATTTGGTCTAATATTTCATTATAATCGATAGCATTTACATGAATCCAATCTGCATTTGATCCACCAGGGCCATCCCCACTACCAACATTTCCTTCATTAATATTCATTAGCTCTGGATGATCTTCTATATTACCAAAAGTGGCACCATAATTAGATCCTCGNTCTTGTACTAAGTGATCCCACATATGCCATTCCCATACTACATTGTTAGTATAGGGTTCAATTTCTAGAATAGCAGTTGNCCACATTTGGTTTAAAGGATTATCAATAGATCCAGGAGACCTTCCCATANCATATGCTTCAGCTGAAGTAAANGCTTCCCATGCTATCATTAAAATATTTCCATTTGGCATTGGTTCTACATCATGATGATGTTGATATTGTTCATTTGATAGGACAAAATCCCATAAAACATTACTATTCCAATCCACCAACTGCACACCACCACCTACACCACCAGAATCCATAGTAGGATTAGGGACTCTATATGGATATACTAAAATCGTATTTTCTAATCCTGACTCATCACCTTGAATTAAGTAAGGCATACTTGCTGGACCCCTATTATGACTCCATGTATGAACAATTTGTTCATCATTATCGATAAGTCGAGTCTGTGCACTATTACCATTGCCAGCTTGGGGTGTAAATAAAGTATATCCTTCGAATACCTCTTGCCCAAGTAATGAACTAGTATAGATAATCAAAATTGAAAATATAAATTTCATATGTTAGTTTCCTCACTTTATGTAGTTTTAATATATAATTTAATCCTTAATACAATGCTATAAATTAGTGTAATAGTATGTTACAAAAAAGATAGTATTAGATTTTATTAAAAAAGTGTAATTTAGAAGATGATAAAAATTTCTTTATATAAACGCTTATTGACAGTGTATGGGATTATTGGCAAAACATTTGGTTCTTGGTTTTCTCCAATAATTACAGGCTTATTACTTTTAATTTTAAGAACAATTGTGCTAATAGGGTCTATTATTGATTATATATGTTTTTCAAAAATCAGAAAAGGAAAAATTAGCAATCCTATTTTAATTGTTGGTAACCCGAGATCAGGGACAACATTTTTACATCATTATTTAACTTCTCACAATCTAGGAACAGGTTCACAGTTATGGCAAATGTTATACCCATCTGTTGTGTTACAAAAAATTATTAGGCCATTTTTACCCTTTTTAGAAAAAGTTAGTCCAACAAGGCACCATTCAACTGATGCTCATAAAACGAGCTTGCAATCTGTAGAGACTGATGATGCTTCGATACTGTTTAGATATTTAGATGGATTTTTTCTATATGGATTTTTGTTATCATGGAATAAAGATAATTTATTTGATTGGGTAGATCCTAAAAAAAGAGATACTTCTAATAGAGATTTTAATTGGTTAGAGTCTATGTGGCTTCGTGTTTTAGTATCTAATAATCAAGACCAAATTATTGGTAAATTATTTTCTATTAGTGCCAATATGCCTAAATTTTTAAATCGTTTTCCAGATGCTAAAATTTTGTATATGGTTAGAGATCCTTTAAGTGTAATTCCATCAGGGCTAAGTTTAGTAACAGGGGTATTAGATAAAAAATTTGGATTTTGGTCACTTGAAAAAGAAAAAAGAGATAGATTTATTAGAAGATTATATGGAGCTTTAATTGAGCTGCTAAAACGTTTTCATGATGACTGGACAAAGGGTGAAATTGATAAAAACAAAGTGATGATTGTACATTTTGATAGGATGATGAATGACTTTGATGGACTGATGCAGGATATTATAAATTTCATAGAAATTGAACCCTCTGCTGATTTAAAAAATGATATTAAAATGACTGCTGAAAAACAACGAAANTTTAAAAGTAAACATAAATATGATTTAAGTAAATTTGGATTAACTGAACAACAAATTAAAGATGATTGCAAAGTCATTTATGAGACATTTTTAAGTGATAATGAAGTTAATTAAAAGTATATATTTTGTAATTTTAATAACAGGGATTTTTTCTAACATTCAAATTCCTCCATATCAATTAGGTGATTGGAACGTACTAAATAAATCAATGCCTTGGGTAGGCTATCAAGAATACCATGGCTTTCCATGGTGTAGAGCAACTAATATTTTCCCTTATTCCATTCAAGAAATTGAATCTTTTGTTGGTCAATTTGACACCTATAGTAATACTTTTAGTAGAATGATTGAATCAAATTTAGTTGACACTAATATTGTTTACTTAAGAGTAGACTATCCGTTATTTTTAAGTGATAGAGATTACATTGTAGAATACAAATCTTTCAATAATGGTAAGGATATATTTTATCAATGGGAAGCAGTTGAGCATCAAGCTGTCCCTGAATATGAGGGTGTGGTACGATTAGTAAATGCAGCAGGTCAATGGGCATTAATTTTTATTACACCGGACTCCACCCAAGTTTCATACAGTTGGAATGGTGAATTATTAGGTGATTTTCCAAGTTTTTCATTAAAGACTGCATGGGAAACGGGTGGAACAGAAATTATTAATGAATTGAGGCATGCAATTGAAAATCACTATAAATAGAAAATATTTAATTTATTTAATTTTTCTATCAATGATACTTAATTATCATTTTGATTATTCGGGATATAGTAATGTATATGCGATTAATAAAATAGATAATAAGTCTTTAATTAAGCTTCCATTTCGTTTATTAAGTTATGATTTTTCAATTTCTGAATTTAATGAGGCAGATAATTTTTCTATTAAAGGTAAATGGGGCATAGAACATAAAATTCAATCTTTTGATAGTAAATCTTCTTTATCAACAATGTTATATGATTTACTTTCCACACAAAATGTAGATTATAGTACNGAATTTAGAGAATTATATTTTGCTGCATATGGAGANAATAGAGAACTTAGAATAGGAAAGCAAATACATGCCTGGGGAGCTGTAGATGCTAATAGTCCTCTAGATTTTTTAAATCCTATTGATTATTACTATTTATTCACTGATTCAGATGAAACAAAAATTGGAAAATTTTCTATTTTATTAGATTTATATTTAAATGATTTAAAGTTAGAATTTCTAATGATGCCAAAACATATAGCGAATAATATTCCATCGGGAGATCCTGATTTTCCGATTACACTACCTGCAACAGTTGAAGACTATCAATTCTTAGATCAAATTAAACAACCTGAAATTGGAGCATATATTCAGAAGTCATTTGATCAGGCAGATTTAGCATTATACTATTTTTCTGGATATGATCGTAATTTTAATCTATATGGAGCAAATGTCTTTCTTGATGATTTTGATATTAATTCTGTTACCGATACAGTATTCTCATATAGAAAAACAAATATGACTGCATTGTCATTTGCAGGGTTTAATGATGATTTTACTGTAAGGTTTGATTTAGCTCATTTTAAAAGTAATGCGACAAACCAATCAATTGATAATAGAGAATATAGGGGTAGTGATCCTATAAGTGAGTATTTAAATTTTGATAATTTATCAGCTAATAGCTATTTTAATATTTCAGGAGAATATTATCAATTAAATATGCAATTAGAATGTACCTTGCCTTATGATATAAATTTAACATCTCAATTTTTTGCTTATAGGCAAGTAAAAACAAAAGGCAATGTTGTAGACATTGAGCTTACTAATTTTGAAATTTATTTAGATGGAAAAGATTTCTTTTATCCTGGGCTTGGTTCATCATTAGCTACTTTAGCTGAAAGCGCATTAATACTTAATTTAGATAAAACTTTTTATGATGAAATGATGGAAATTCAATTTTTAAGTTTGTTAGATTTAAAAGATAAAGGAAAATTATTTCAGTTAAAGTATAGTTATGATATAATGGAAGACATTAATGTTTCTTTATTGTTCTATAAAGGCATTGGAAATAAAGATAAATATCCTGATTTTCCTGAAACTGAAAGTTTAGATGAAAGCTTATTATATCCATTTAATGGCATGGAAGATTTTTCACATATTCGTGCCCAACTTCAATATTATTTTTAAATTTTATGAATATTAAAATCACAGGTCATGGTCACTATATTCCTAAAGCTATTGAAACTGCTCAAGAAGTTTCTCAAAAAATAAATAAAACTGAAGATTGGATTATATCTAGAACAGGTGTTAAAAATCGTAGAATCTCAGATATTGATGTTGATCAAATGGGGGCACTTGCAGCAAAGGATGCATTAGATAATTCTTCCTCTCCTGATTTAATTATTAATGCTTCTGGTGTTCCAAAACAAACAATTCCAGATACTTCAGTTTTTATTCAAAAAGAATTAGGGCTAAGCGGAATTCCTTCTTTTTCTGTACATTCAACATGCTTATCTTTTTTAACAGCCTTTCATACAGCTTCTAGTTTAATTGCCTCAAAACAATATAAAAAAATTTTAATAGTATCTTCTGATAGAGGTTCAATCGGTAGAAATTTTAATGAGCCTGAAAGTGCTGCATTATTGGGTGATGCAGCTGCAGCAGTGGTATTAGAATCAGATCAAAATAGTGAAGTTTTAAGTTATCAAATGGAGACATGGCCTGAAGGTTCAACATTCACTCAAGTCAAAGGTGGAGGAACTTATAGGCATCCAGATAATCCTAAAACAATTGATAAAGATCACTATTTTACAATGTCAGGGCCACAAGTATATAAAATGGCTCGTAAAAAAGTTTATTTTATGATTCAAAAAATATTAAAAGAAAATCACTTAACTACAAAAGACATTAATTTTGTAATTCCACATCAAGCATCAAATACAGCTATTCAAGCTTATTCTAAATTTGGAGGATTTCCAGAAAATAAAGTGATGAATATTATTTCAGAATATGGCAATTGTGTTTCTGCATCTATTCCATTAGCTTTATCTTTGGCAATAGAACAAAATAAAATCAATCGTGGAGATTTAGTTATGATGATTGGTACAGGAGCTGGACTTTCTGTAGCATCATCTTTAATTAAATTTTAACTTTATTTTTGTAAAATAATTTTTTGGTTTTGATTTACTTGGCCATTACTAATATTAATAAAATATATTCCTGATACATTTTCTGAAGCATTCCATTTAACATTATAAGATCCAGGTATCATCAATTTATTATCTATTAGTTTTTCTACTAATCTTCCATTCATATCAAAAATTGAAATGGATATTTTTTCAGAGTCATAGGTTGAAAATTCAATATTTGTAACTGGATTAAATGGGTTTGGATATATTGTATTGATATTAAAAGAGGTATTTTGATTATAGTCTTCAATATCTAATTCTGAACAATCTTGTTCTACAGTAATTTGCACACTATAGTAGTATTGTTCTAAACTCGTATTTAAATGTTCGCTATTAGCAACACACTCTGGCACATTTTCGCATAGCATATTTCCACCAATTGCAAAATAAGGATATCCAAAGTAATCATCACTATCCCAATCTAAATCTAATGTACAAAAATTATCAGGAAGAGTTTCTAATTGGTTATTAAATAGCCATAAGTAAGCAAGGCTATTAAAATTTACAAATGATGCTGGTAATGAGTTAATTTGATTATATCCTAAATCTAATATATATAAATTTTCAAGGTTTCCAAAATTCTCTGGCAAGCTTGTTAATTGATTATTCGAAATATATAATTGAACTAATGCTGTCAAATCAGAAAAACTTTCAGGTAATTCAGTTAGGTTATTCCATTCTAAGTATAATTTTCTTAAGTCATTTAGATTACTAATGCTTGCTGGAATAGTATGAATTTGAGTTTCCACCCCATTAAAATAATAACCAGCTACAAGAAAACGTAATCGACCTGAATTCCATGTTTGTGTTCCTAAATCAAAAGCAGTCATTGTTTCTTCAAAATCATTTTCTGACAAAATATCTGATAAGGNNTGTAAATCACCATCATTAAAACATACACCATCATCCTGAATTGTAATATTATCGTATTGTTGTTCTATATCAGGATAATAAGAATATCCTAGGTCACAGTCTTGTGTAAAAATCAAACTAATTGTTAAAAATATATAGTAAAAAGTAAATTTTTTAATTGTCATACTATTTCCTTATTTCATTAAAAATATTTTTTGTGTTTTTGTAATTTTATCTGAACTGCATTGAATCATATATATTCCAGTTGCGTTATTTTTNCCATCCCAACTAAAAGTATAATTACCTTTATTTAATAATCCAGAGAATACAGTTTCTATTTTATTCCCTTTAATATCATANATGTTAATCGTGATATTTTCTAATCTAACCACATTTAAATCAAAATTAATAATTGGATTGAATGGNTTAGGATAAGGTGTGTCTAAATTGAAATAGCCATTTATTATGCTTTCATCATTTTCTAAAACATTATCATTAAATGATAGTACAATACCTTGATTTTGATTTAAATCAAAATTTCCATTATGACTTGCTAACATAAAACTAGATTCATCAGGAACAAGAATATTAAATGAATGAGTTTTGATTTTATTAGGGTGATGAACTGGAATAATCGAAAAAGTCACTCCATAGCCTTCATTATTATTATTTACATCCAGAGTATAATTAAAGCTTTGCTTATAATCTCCATTATTTTTAATCATTATTTCTAAAGCATCATTTGCAATAGTCATTTCAGATAATGAGTCTTCAAATTGAGGGAATGTTACACTATACGCAATTGGAAATAATCCAGGAATACGCATTGCTCTGTATACTAAGCCATCAGGTATTTGTAAATTATAATTTACTTCCCAAATTTCATTTCCACTACCATCAACTTCAATACTAGTTCCACCGCCACCTATGGTAGTAGATAAATAATTTCCATTATCAAGTTTTTGTGTATTTCCTGATAGATAGCCATATAATTCTTCAGGCAACACATATTCCCAAGCTAATGATGCATCACAACCAGACTCTGTTTCAGTAATATCAATTTCAATTGATCGTGATGTTTTATCATCTTGTTCTAAAAATATTTCACTTAGATTTCCATTATCAAATGTTAAAATATTTCCATTATCAAGTTTTGCTAAGCTATGTTGAAAGCTAAAACCTATATCTTGACCACAATCAATATCACCAGAACCTAATTCATATCCTAAATTCCATATTACATCTCCACTGGGATATGCAATTTTTGTAATTCTATTTAAATGTCTAGATGATAAATAGAGAGCGCTATCATCTTCATCAAACCAAATTGCATTTGCGTGAGTCCAATCAAAACGATTTGTATTATAAGCTTCAAACCAAATACCCCCAAGTTGATCATAGTCATTCATATCAAAATGATCAAACACATTCCATGACCATATTTCTTCTTTTGTTTCAGCATCCCATTCTATAATTTTATCACCCATCCAATCAAATTCAATAGTTTCTCCATCTGCTTCAAACCCCAAACCTTGAAATAGAGGAGTCCATGGTCCAATTGGTATAGGACCTTCTCCGTATGAAGTTCCTAAACCAATATAATTACCATTTGGTAGTTGAAAAATATCATGATGGATGAAGTTGTCTCCTGGTTCTTGCCATTGTATTCCATCTTCAAATGAAAATTTAATTCCTGGATAATTATTTTCAGCATTGTTGCCAATGAATTCAGCACCAAAAAATCGGCCGTATTCATCTGTATTATAAAAAATTAAATTATCATTGCCTGAATTCCAAATTTCATTTCCATTCTCATCAATCACTGCTGAATAATAATCAAAAAAGGACCCAAAAATAGTTAAACCTTCTTGAATGCTATTATTATATAATGTTGTCGTTGTATTTGCAATAGGTGATCCAATATTAAAAGATCGAACTGTCATTGGTAATTGCTCATCATTACTATATCCTACAATTGTCCAATAATATGTTTTATTCCATTCAAGATTTTCTGTTTCAATATGTATTAATGATTCTGAATTGATAATTTTATTACATATAATACAATTATCATATACATCGTCATCTTCAGATATATATAAGGCATAATAGTCTACATCAGGTATTTGTTCCCATTCAAATCTTATATGTGTCTGATTGAGTATTGCATCTACTTCTGGATGTAATAGCGCTCCAATATTCAAGC
The DNA here is from genome assembly GCA_002710085.1 of Fidelibacterota bacterium. Next base: position 31 of record PAOX01000008.1, on the reverse strand, counting down.
TTATCATCAACAATGGAAGAAAATATTTTAT
>PAOX01000007.1 GCA_002710085.1 Fidelibacterota bacterium | reverse complement strand
GAATATTACTAGCTAAAGTTGCTCTAAAGAATGGAATCGCTGCAATATAACAAGATAACAACCCATCTAAAGTTAATGGGTACATAAAACCACCAAGCCATACACCAAAATTAGACACTAGAAAAAATACTATACCAATTAATAGTGAGCTTCCAAAAACTCTTTTAACAGAAACTGTATTTTTAAAAAGTTGAATACCAATTAGGGCAATTAGAATATAAGATAAGTAATTAAAAGGTGAAGAAATTAATATAAACTCATTATAGTATTCAGCATATCTTCCCCAATTATTAATATATAAATCACTAAGCCATAAGGCGCCCACAGATATAGCAACCGATTGCCATTTATTTTTGAAATGTACGACAGCAAATAAAATCATAGCAAAGACAGGTACAAAATTATCTACATGAGGAATTAATCTTGATCCTGCAATTAGTAATACAATAGCCACAGAAAATAAAAGTTGTAATTTATTGTTTGTCAATTCTTTAATCCTTCCAATCATTTGAAACAAAATTTAAACTTAATTTATCATGAAAAGCAACTGGGTAATATTTAATACTTTATATTTAATTAATATAAATATAAATTTATATTACAAATCTATTATATAAAATGGGATTAATATGAACAATAAAACTCTACTTATCAAAAATGGCCACATTGTAAACTCTCAAGAAATTTCTAAAAAAGATATATTTATTAAAAATGGAAAAATCAATAAAATCGATTCTAATATTGACTTAGAATGCGATAGGGTAATTGATGCTACAGGATTATATATTATTCCTGGAGGAATAGATCCTCAAGTCCATTTTAGAGAGCCTGGTTTGACTCACAAAGAAACTATTGAAAGTGGTGCTAGGGCTGCTGTTGCAGGGGGTATTACTACATTTTTTGAAATGCCAAATACTAAACCAGCTACTATTACTAAAGAACTTCTAAATGCAAAATTTGAAATTGCTAGTAAAACTAGTGTAGCAAACTACAGCTTTTTCTTTGGAGCGACACCTGATAATTTTGAAGAGATTGAAGCTATGGAAGGCAATTGTGGCTTAAAAATTTTCATGGGAAGCTCAACAGGAGATTTGTTAGTAGATAGTGATGAAGCCCTTGATGCTATATTCAAGGTATGCAATAAAATTATTGCAGTCCACGCAGAAGATGAAGTGATTTTAAAACGTTCAGCAGAAATAGTAAAAGGTACAAAACCTACTGATCATCCTGCTATGCGTCCTGTGGAAGCAGCTGTTACTGCTACACAAAAAGCAATTAATTGTGCCATAAAATATAATAAAAGATTACATGTGTTACACTTAAGCACAGCTGAAGAAGTTGATATTTTAAGAAAATATAAACATACAGGTTTAATTACTGCAGAAACCACTCCTCAACATCTATTGCTTCAGGCGCCTGATATTTATGAAGAAATAGGAACATTTGGACAAATGAATCCACCTATTAGAGAAAAATATCATAGTGAGGGTTTATGGGAAGGTCTTTTAGATGGAACAATTAATTGTATTGCAACTGATCATGCCCCTCATACTATAGAAGAAAAAAACTTACCTTTTGATCAAGCTCCAGCTGGAATGCCTGGGGTTGAGACTTCATTGCCTTTAATGTTAAATCATAGCCAAACATCAGATATAGACATCAAAGATATTGTCAAATGGATGTGTGAAAATCCTGCAACACTTTATAAAATTAAAAATAAAGGTTTCTTAAAAGAAGACTTTGATGCTGACATTACTATTGTGGATATGAATAAAGAAAAAATAGTAGACGGTAAAAATATGCAATCAAAATGTGGTTGGAGTGCATTTGATGGTAAGAATCTTAAAGGGTGGCCTGTTATAACTATTGTCAATGGTAATATTGTATTTGAAAACGAACAAATCAATGATGAAATTAAAGGTAAGAAAGTACTTTTTGATGAATCATAAAATATCTAGACAAAAATTTCTTAAAGATATATCAGTAATTACAGTTGGGATGCTTGCATTTTCTAATATGTTGTTAGCCGCTGAAAAAGGTATCACACGTTTATCAAATATGTTTCCGGTAGTTAATGATCCAAAAGGAATTTTGAGATTAATGAAAGGATTTAAATATAACATTATATCTCAAAAAGGTCAGATGATGACTGATGGATTAACCGTTCCAGACCATGCTGATGGCATGGCATCATTCAAAGGGAAAGACGATAATATTATTTTAATTAGAAATCATGAAATCGGCCACTTTAAAACTATTGAAAAATTATTAGATAAAAATCCAATGCAAAAAAATAAAAAATACATTAATCAATTTGCAAATTTAATGTATGACCAGGGGGCAAATAAAAAACCATGTGGTGGTGGAACAAGCACAATAATCTATAACCCTAAAACGCAGTCAGTAGAAAAAGAATACCTTAGCTTAGCAGGCACTTTAGTGAATTGTGGTGGTGGTATAACTCCTTGGAATACATGGATTAGCTGTGAAGAAACGGTAGATATAAAAGGTTCTGGCTTAACTAAAAATCATGGTTATAATTTTGAGGTGATTCCAAGTGAAACCGTACAATTAAATCAAGCCATNCCATTAAAAGATATGGGCAGATTCAGACATGAAGCGATAGCTATTGATCCTAAAACAAATATTGCATATCAAACAGAAGATCGTAAAGATGGTTTAATATATAGATTTATACCTAACGTAAAAAAACAATATGCTAAAGGNGGAAAATTACAAGCGCTAATAATTAAAAATATGAATACCAATGATACAAGAAATTGGGAGACTGATAATTTTGTAATAAATACAAAATATAAAATTGATTGGATAGATTTAGATAATGTTCAAAATCCNAAAGATGATTTAAGAAAAAGNGGAGCAAAAAAAGGAGCTGCCATATTTGCCAGAGCAGAAGGTATGTGGTACGATAAAAATATTGTATATTTTACATGTACATCAGGGGGATCTAAAAATCTAGGTCAAATATGGAAAATTGATACAGATAATCAAACCTTGGAAATGATGTTTGAATCTCATAATAGTGATGTGATGAGAATGTGTGATAATATGACAATAGCNCCATGGGGNGATGTAGTNATATGTGAAGATGGAAAAGGAAAAGATAGATTAATTGGTTTAAAGCCAAATGGAACTACTTATGTAATCGCAGAAAACTATTTAAATAATTCAGAATTTGCAGGAGTAAATTTTTCTCCTGATGGCAGTATCTTATTTGTTAACATTTATAGCCCAACAATGACAATAGCAATTACAGGGCCATGGAAGGAGATAGCATAAATGAAATCTAAAATATATATACTATTTTTAATAATGTGGGGTTGCTCATTTAAAGTTGATACCAATTTTGATNCNAGCAAGGAGACTAAATTACCTAATGACATTAGATGGGTAACTAATTCTAANGAATATAAAATACTNTGTGAGCAAACCTATNAAAATGCATGGGATAACTTATCTGGTGTACTTAAAAATGCANATNCTCAATCATGCTATTATTATGGATNTNGATGAAACTGTGCTTGATAACTCAAATTATCAAGTTGGACTTACAGANAAAAATGAAACCTATAATCCAGAAAGTTGGTCTTTATGGGTCAATCTAGAAGAAGCTAAATTAGTTCCAGGAGCTAAAGNATTTATTGATAGTGTCAGAACTACTCAAACCAGGCTAGTTTTTTTAAGTAATAGAATGGCTAAAAATGAATTGCCTACAATGAATAATATGATCAATTTAGGTATTTATGAAGAAAATGATATTTTTTTACTTAGAATTGATAAGCCAGACAAAAAAGATGTAAGAAGAGCCGAAGTAATACAGGGTACCGGGCGAATTAAAGATATTGGCCCGATGGCTGTATTAGCATACTTTGGGGATGCTAGGCATGATTTTCCAGATCCAGATGATTATTATATGTTTGGAAAAAATATGTTCATGTTTCCAAATCCAATGTATGGCAAATGGTAAATGTAGTTTGATATTTTAAATACTATCATTAGCTTTACACACATAATTTGTTAGGAATTTGGTGAAAGTCCAAAACTGTCGCGCAACTGTAATTCTAAATTAATAGATAAGTCAGATACTAACCATATAGTATATTTCGCGGTTGAGCNTNCTATATCATAAATNAAAACCGAATAAAGGATAATAATGAAAAAACTAATTTTTTTCATAATGGCTATGTTTTTAGTCACGTGTGATAATGGAAATGATAATGTTGAAGGTTGCTTAGATTCTGCTGCATGTAATTTTAATGAAGATGCAAATGTTGATGATCAGTCTTGTGAGTATGCAGAAGAAAATTACGACTGCGAAGGTTCATGTGTTACTGATACAGATGGTGATGGTATCTGTGATGAAAATGAAAATACATCATGGGTTTTTGTTGCTAATGAGGGTAATTACGGTGCTTCCAATGGTTCAGTATCAATGATTGATGATGCTGGAAATGTTTTTGAAACAGAAGCATTAGGTGATATTGTTCAATCTGTAGAAGTCTATGAAAATAAATTAATTGTACTAGTTAATAATANTCATACAATTAAAATTTTTGATATCACAGATGATGGATTAAGCATGCCAGGGATTGAGGTATCAACCGGAAACTCAAGTCCAAGAGATTTAATTGTAGTTGATGGAAAAATATATTTTACAAATTGGAATTCTCAAGATGTAAAAGTNTTTGATTTATTTAGTTATGTCATTGAAGAATCTATATCAGTTAATGGTTTGCCAGAAGACATTGCATTTGATGGACAATACCTTTGGGTAACTATACCACATAGTGATGCATACTTTAGCACAGGAAATTCGGTTGTTAAAATTGATGCCTCTTCCAATACTGTTGTAGAAACTATNGAAGTTGGACAAGGTCCTCAACAAATTGCTATTGATAATGGNGAAGTATATGTTTCAAGAACATTTTATAGTGACACTTGGGAAACTTTTCATGGAGCTACTAAAATAGGTGATGAAGTCATAAATGAAAATTATGGTGCAGGCACTCCATGTGGTGGATCAATATTAAAATATGAAAATAAAGTATTCAGATCATTTGGNGGTGGTATATCTCCTATGAACACTGATCTTAGTTTAGATAGTGACAATCAAATTGGAAGTTATGATCAAAGCTTAGTTTATCATGTAGAAGAAATAAATGGTAATATTTGGTTTGGATTAACTAATTATTCTGATTATAATGTAGTGAAAGTTATAGATGCATCAGGACAAGAAATTGGTAGTTATGATGTAGGAATTAATCCTGGAGACTTTAGTTTTTGGCAAAATTAAATGAATTTATAGAATCAGTTAGTGCTCTTTTTATTGAAATAGCACCGTATCTAATACTAGGATTTTTAATTTCTGGAGTACTATATCTTTTTACTTCAAAAGAAATGATTGCAAACAATGTAGGTACGCCTGGTTTTATGTCTGTTTTGAAGGCATCAATACTAGGCGTACCAATGCCACTTTGTTCTTGTGGGGTTATTCCAGTTGCAACATCAATGTATAAAAGNGGCGCTTCCAAAGGTGCAACTTTATCATTTTTAATTTCTACTCCTCAGACTGGAATTGATAGCATGTTAATNACCCTGAATCAAATGGGTTTACAATTTGCTATTATCAGACCTATTATTGCTTTAATCACAGGGATAATAGGAGGGCTATTTGGTGATTGGGGCGGAGAAACAGATTACCAAACAAAAAATAAAATAAATCATTCTCATAAATCAAAAACCTTAATGGATGGATTAAAATATTCATTTATTACTTTACCACAAGACCTTATAAATCCTTTCATGAAAGGTTTAATCATATCTGGCATAATTGCCATATTATTACCTGAAGGTTTTTTTATAAAAAATAATTTAACTGGTATAACTGGTATGATTGTCATTGCATTAGCATCAGTGCCAATGTATGTATGTGCTACAGCATCAGTNCCAATTGCAATGTCATTAATAATTCAGGGAGGCTTAGAGCCTGGAGCAGCTTTTGTGTTTTTAATGGCTGGACCAGCAACAAATGCAGCTACTATATCAGTAATCATGAACTCACTAGGGAAAAAAATTGTATATATTTATATATCGGTCATTTTTTTCAGTGCCATTATATTTGGATTAATAATTAATCAATATCAACATTTGATTACGTTACCAAATCATTTATCACACAATCATTCACATAATATGTTTTGGAATATTTTTTCTGATATTTCAGTATTTATTATGCTTATTATNACATGGTATACAATAATCGGAAGTTATTTTATCAAACAGTCTAGCTCCAGAGAATCAGATCAAATAAAAAATTATGATTTAACTCTGATTATAAAAGGTATGACTTGTAATCATTGTAAAGAAACTGCCACGAATGCTATTGAAGATTGTCAGGGTGTAGAAAAAGTAGAAGTAGACCTTGATAGTGGCAAAGCAATGGTACATGGAAAATTAATTGATGAACAAGAAATTATTGAATCAATTAATAGTGTTGGCTTTTCGGTGTCAAAACTTTCATAAAGTACTTTCGTTTATCCTAAAAATTTCATAATTTTCCCTCGATACCTAATTGAAGTATTAATTAATTTGCTCGTGCATCCCTTACACTAAAAAGTAAATTAATACGAAATTGTTTATTTAATAACAGGAGGAAACATGTTAAATCGTATAATTTTAGTATTCTTATTCAGCTTTAGTTTATCTGCAGATTTATTTATATCTGAAGTTGCNGAAGGATCAAGTAATAACAAATATATAGAAATTTATAATGCTGGTGATGAAGCTGTAGACTTAAGTGCTTACTCTTTGTCTAGCTGCTCAAATGGATGTGATGTTAATGGAGAATGGGATTATCCAAATAATGTTGTATTTAATGAAGGTGTAGCAATAGCTCCAGGTGATGTATATGTTGTATGTCATGGATCAGCTGATCCTATTATTCAAGAAGAATGTGATCAAACATTTACTTATCTAAGTAATGGTGATGATGTATTTGCATTAACATATTTAGATGGCGTAGCAGTGGATCAAATTGGTACTACAGGAGATGACCCAGGTTCTGGTTGGGATGTATGTGGCGAAGCTTCAGCTACCAAAGATCATACATTAGTTAGAAAATCTTCAGTGATGGCTGGTAACTCTGGTAACTGGGAAATGTCTGCTGGTACTGACGTTGATGACTGTGAGTGGCTTGTTTATGATCAAAATACTTGGGACTATGTTGGCTCTCATGAAATGGATTCAAACAGCTCTGTAACTCATGTAGTAGAAGCTGGAATGTTTTATTATGCACCTACAACATTAACAGTTGAAATGGGTGATACTGTAGTATGGGAAAATGTATCTGGATACCATGATGTTGTAGCTTATGATGGTTCTTTTTTCACAGATGCATGTCAAGCTCCATGTACAATTGGTGAGGTTACATTTGACACACCTGGTACATATGATTATTTCTGTAGTGTTGGAAATCATGAACAACAAGGTATGGTTGGAACAATTATAGTAAATGGCGAGATTCAATTAGATTGTGAAGATGAAGGTGCATGTAATTTTATGGAACCAGGTGATTGTGTCTATCCTGAAGACAATTATGACTGTGATGGTAACTGTATAGTAGATACAGACTGTAATGGTGACTGTGGTGGTGATGCTGTGATAGATGAATGTGGTGAATGTGGTGGTAATGGTAGTTCTTGTGCTGAAGTTGCAAATCTTTTCTACTCAGAATGGGCTGAAGGCTCAAGTAACAATAAATATTTAGAAGTTTATAATGCAAGTGATGAAACAGTTAATTTAGAAGCTTACGCTTTCCCATCAGTAGGTAATGATCCTAATGTTCCAGGTGAATATGAATATTGGAATGCTTTTGATGCGGAGGCAAGTGTAGCTCCAGGTGATGTATTTGTAATTTGTCACCCTGATGCTGATGCTGCAATATTAGCAGAATGCGATCAACAATTTACATACTTAAGTAATGGTGANGATGGTAACTGTTTAGTTTTTGGTACTGAAGATAACTATACAATACTAGATTGTATTGGTGATTGGGAAGCTGATCCAGGTGCTGGTTGGGATGTAGCAGGCGTAGAAGCAGCAACTGCAAATCACACGATTGTACGTAAATCTAATACTGAATCAGGAACTGGCTATGATTGGGCATTATCAGCAGGTACAAATGCAGAAGATTCTCAATGGCTTGTTTATGAACAAAATGATTGGAATAATTTAGGTTTCCATACTGTTGGAGAAGTAATTGTATGTGAAGATGAAGCAGCATGTAATTTTGGTGCCGAAGGTCTATGTGAATATCCTGAAGAAAACTACGATTGTGATGGAAACTGTACCGCTGAAATTGATGAATGTGGTGAATGTGGTGGTGACGGTAGTTCATGTGCTGAGGCAGCAAATTTATTCTTTTCTGAATATGCTGAAGGATCAAGCAACAATAAATACTTAGAAATATTTAATGCTGATGATGTAGATGTAGACTTAAGTAATTATTCTTTATCTAGCTGTTCAAATGGTTGTGATGAACCTGGCGAATGGGATTATCCTAATAATGTAACATTTGAAGAAGGTGATGCTATTTTAAATCCGGGTGATTTATATGTTGTGTGTCATGGTTCTGCAGATGAATATATTTTAGGATTTTGTAATCAAACATTTACATATCTAAGTAATGGTGATGATGTATTTGCTCTAACTCAAGTATCAACAGGTCTTGTACTTGATGTTATTGGTTTAGTAGGTGAAGATCCAGGTGCTGGTTGGGCAGTTGCAGGCATAGAAGATGCAACTAAAGATCATACATTAGTTAGAAAATCTTCAGTTACTTCTGGAAATCCACTATGGCTTGATAATCCAGATACTGGAGAGCAAGGCTCAGCTGGTGATGATGCAGAAGATTCTGAATGGATTGTTCTAGATCAAGATGATTGGACTTACCTTGGTTTTCATGATATGGATGGTGATGATGATAATGGCGATTGTGAAGTAAATGGAGATGTTAATTTTGACGGTATTTTAAATGTACTAGACGTAGTAGCTATTGTATCTGCAATTACATCAAATACAACTGAGAATTTAGAATGTGCTGATATGAATGGAGACGATATTGTTAATGTATTAGATATTGTTCAAATTGTAAGTACAATTACAGGTGGAAGAGCATTTGATGCTGATTCTGCTTCATTAGAAATTGATAATTTCAATGCAAATCTAAAATCAGATGGTTATATTGGTGGAGTTCAAATGAGATTAGAGCATGGTTATAATTTTGATTTAGAACTTACAAATAACTGCATGGTTTCAGATTATGTGAATCATGGTAATTATACAATTCTAGTAATTGTAGAACCAAAAGATGAAAATTTATTTACAGCTAATTCAGCATTTAAGGTTTCAGAAATAATAGTTGCAAATTCTGAGACTGAGATTAATGTAAATATGCTAAATGAATTTTCATTAAGTGAAGCATATCCAAATCCATTTAATCCAAGTACATCATTTAATATTACTATTCCAAGTTCAGGTTATTTATCAATCAAGGTATTTAATATTTCTGGACAACTGGTAGATGTAATTACAAATGGTATTTATAGTCCAAGCACTTATAATTTTACTTGGAATGCAAATAATATGGCAACTGGTATGTATGTGATTAATGCTGAGTTTGAAGGTAATAGCATTTCACATAATGTGTCATTAATTAAGTAATTAAATTATTTCTATGAGGTTAGCATTTTGTTAACCTCATAGAATAAACGAAAGGCTGAATATGAAACAAGGTTTAATCATTATATCTACTATATTATCTATGTGTTCTACACTAATTTCAGAAACTGTTTTTTGGCTTGGTGATGTTGATAATGATAATGGAACAATAGAAATATTCATAAATACAGATGCAGATTTTATGGGATTTCAATTAGATGTCAGTGGAATGGATCTAACTGGTGGTAGTGGTGGTGCAGCAGCTGATGCTGGATTTGATGTTTATGCCTCTGGTAATACAGCCTTAGGGTTCAGTCTAGAAGGAAATGTAATACCTGCTGGAACTAATGGTATATTAACTATTTTAGAAGGTACAATTAGTGGAGATGTGTGTTTACCTTTTGTTGAAAATGTAGGTCCTGAAGATGATACCCCAATTTTATCAGACACTGAAGGAAACGCAATCGGTGATATTAGTGTTGATGTAGGTAATTGCGATGCCTTATCTAATGATGAAGAAATAACATTCTCTTTATTAAACACATATCCTAACCCATTTAATCCAGAACTAAATATAGATGTAGCTATTGAAAATTCTGGTCAGTTAGATGTATCAATATACAATTTGAATGGACAGCATGTACAAACAATATATAATGATGTTGCAGTAGCAAATAATGTATATCATCTTAAATGGAACGCTTCAGCTAATGTGAGTTCTGGAATTTATATTGTTCAAGTAAATGCACCTAACGCTCAATATTCAAGCATCGTTAATCTATTAAAATAAATTAATGAAAAGACTATATGTTGTTAGACATTCTGAGGCATCTTGGGATGATAAGCTTCTATCTGATTATGAACGTCCTTTAAAAAAAGACGGTATTGAGGACGCTCAACAAATTGGAACATATTTATATTCAAAAAAATATATACCACAATGCATAGTCTATAGTTCAGCAAAACGAACAACAGAAACTGCAGAAATTATTTATGATCATTTTAACAACAATTCCATTGGATTGGTTAATCATAAGTCACTCTACGGTGGTTCTGTGGAAGACATATTAGACACATTAAAAGCAGTTAATAATTATGAATCGATTATGTTTGTAGGGCACAATCCATCTATTACGATGTTAATCAATCATATTAGTGATGCAAAAATCGATAATGTCCCAACAAGTGGAGCAGCTATTATTGACTTTAATGAAATGAATAATTCTGGTAAACTAGTTGAGTTTGTATATCCTAAAAAATTAAATCTTATAAAAGAAAATTGATGTAAATTATAGAACTATGAAAATTAAATTGATATTAATAATAGCACTGTTTTGTTATTCATGTACCTCTGAAGTAGAAAGAACTGAATTTGATAATACAATATGTTTAGAATTTGTAACTCAAAGTGGTTATCCAATTGAGATTTGTGATTGTGTAAAAACAAAAGTATCTCAGATGAAAAAACTTACAGAAATTACATATGAAGATATTGAGTTATTAGTAAATGATTGTGTTCAATCAAATCTTGGTTTAGGTTTTTAATAACCCATATCCATCATACCACCATCATCATCACCTTGTAATCTGCCAAATTGATTTTTTTTATCATCAGAAATTTTTCCTAATTGATATTTTAGAGTCAGTTTAAAAGTTCTCCCAGAACGCATATTAGACACATCTGAAAACTCATTTGCTTCCTCATAACTAAACATGGACTCTTGAATCTGTCCATCTGATGTACCGGTATTATAAAAATATGATGGAACAGGTTTGGTTCTCTTCATTTGAAATCCTCCGCTATCAAACAAATTATCGATTGTAAATGAACAAGTTAATCTGTTGTCCATAAGTTTTTTGGAAAAGCCAAGATTAGCCCAAGCTGTCCCTTTATCACCAAACATTGTACCGCTTGGAACTTTTGTTTTTGTCCAAAATAGGCCAAATTCAAAATCAAATAATTTGATATATTCTTCAGATAATTTAATTTTACTAAAAATATTAAAACGTTCACTCTGCTCATTTAATTCATAATCATCTGGATTATTATCATCTCTCTGATTAGTTTTGGTATATCCTCCCCCTAAAGTTTGACCCATAACCATAGTAAAAAAATTGATACCTGAAGTATAAGCATTATCTACATTTCTAAATGTTAATATATCAAAACTACCGTAACTATCATCATCATACCAATCAATTAAATTACTTACTTCATTATAAAAAATATTCAAATTGGCAAAACCCATAGGAATGGGGCTAGAATAATTAAGCTCATATTGATCTGAATACTCTGGTTTTAAATAAGGATTCCCAATAAAAACAAATCGTTCATTATAAAGATTTTTGGGAAATGGCATAATTTGCCAAGATCCTCCATCTCCACCACCAGGCCTATCTACTCTTTTACTAAAACCAAATGTTAAACTTTGAGTTTTAGTAAAGTTGTATTGTATATGTAAACTTGGATAAAATGCAGATCTATTTATAATGTACGGAGAGTTCTCAGCTGCCTCATCAACTATCTCCTTTAATATATTATTATAAGTATAAAGACTAACTCCAACTGGTGATGCAAATGTAACTTCCTTATCTATATATTCATATCGAAAGCTGGGCTTTACACTCAATTGTTCTGTAAGTTGATTTTCATACTCTATAAAAAAAGCATGAATATCTCTTTTAAATTCAAATGTATTGGTAACCATAGTAATCGTATTGGGATGATCAAAAGAAAACTTCATAAATTGAGAATCAAATTCTAGAATATTTGTATTATCTATTAATTTACCATCATAACCAAACTCTATTTTTTGATTAGATAAAAATGGAGTTTTATAAGTAAAATCTATCTCCATACCATTATTAAAATCAGAAGATTTAGTATCTGCGTAACTACTATAAAGCAGCTTTTTAGTTTCATGATTTTCTCCTTTATCAATAGAGAACGAAAATTTTAATTCTTGGTCTGGTACTTTAAATTCTTTTTCTAATATAAATAAATATTCTAAATCAAAAGATGGAAATTGAGCATCTNTACCTGTTTCTGAAAANACACCTTCAGACAGACCCTCAGGAGCTATGAAAGTTTGAGTTGTCGAATCAACTTTTTCATAACTNGAAATTTTAAACTCTGATGTTAATAGTAAATCATAATTAAAAAAATAATCAAACCCAAATCGAAGATTAGCACTTGAACGATCTATATTATTATCATAATTATAAAATAAGGANTCAATTATATCTGGACCATAAATCAAATGACCTGTTCCAAAGCGAGTTGGGACTGTGTCTATATAGGTCGTAATCGTATTTCGATATCCATATTTATATACTTTCTTAGTATTAAACCCAACAGATGAAAATAAATTTAAAGGTCCTTTTTTGTAATTACCAAATGCATTCAAACCATGTATCCCATCTATACTATGATACTGAGTATGCCCACCATCTGCTTTAATATTTCCAGTAAAACCATCTGTTGAGCCTTTTTTAAGAACAATATTGATAATACCAGCCATTCCCTCTGGATCATATTTAGCGGATGGAGATGTAATGACCTCTACTTTTTCAATTTGAGAACCAGAAATATTGGCTAAATCAATTCTATTTTTTCTGCCATCTACTAAAATATTTACATTAGTTTTTCCTCTAAGCTGTACTTCTCCATCTTGATCGACAGTTACCATTGGGGCGTTCCCTAATATATCCTCAGCAGAACCAGCAGAGGCAATAATATCATTTTCTGGATTATATACTATCTTATCTGTTTCAAATTCATATATTTCTTTTGTCTCTTTGATATCAACCGAGGCAGCTTCAATAAATTTATTTTGTAATTCTATTCTACCAATATCNATCCGATTATTTTTTTGAGAAATATGAATTTCATTAGATTTCCATGGCTTAACTCCCATAAAATTAATTTCTACAAAATAATATCCTGTGCTAATTTCTTGAAATACAAAAAAGCCTAATTCATCTGTTAATTGACCTTCAATAACCTCATTAGATTCTTTATTCAGTAATGTAACAGATGCATATTCAATAGGTACCCCTGTTTTGCTATTAATCACGGCACCTGAAATAACGCCTGTGCCTGAGATTGAATAAGATGTGTTATCATTATGCCCAGGTTGAGCTCCCAAGACATTCAATAATAAGGTAATTAATACTAATGTGATTTTCATAAATACTGTTCTTTTATAATGATGAAAATAATAAGAGNCTTATATTTTTATCTATAAAAAACCAAAATAAAATGATTTGTAATCATACTGTACTATGACTTTTAATAACCCATATCCATCATACCACCATCACCTGATCCTCGGCCTCCATAACCTCGCTTATTATCTTCTACTTTTTTCCCTATCTGATATTTTAAGGTTAATTTAAAGGTACGACCACTTCTAGTGTTATTTACATCCGAGTATTCTCTTGCATAATTGAAGTCTGCAGTATAATCAATAGGTTTGGTTCTCTTCATATTAAATCCACCACTATCAAATATATTATCAAGAGCAAATGAAACTGTTAATTTTTTATCCATGAATTTTTTTGATATNCCAAGNTCNCCCCAAATAGTTCCTTTATTNCCAAATAAGTCACCACTAGGCAGAATCATCTTCATCCAATAAAATCCAAATTCAAAATCAAAAACTTTAATATATTTTTCAGGAAATTTAATTCGACCATACATNTTAAGCCTTTTACTTTCCTCATTCAGCTCATANTCATCTGGATTATCTGAATCAGATTGGTCNGTAATTGTATATCCNCCACCAATTGTTTGNCCCATAATCATCGTAAAAATATTAATNCCTTTACTCCAAGCATTNTCAACATTTTTAAAAGTTAAAATATCACCTGAAGGATAACTATCATCATCATACCATTCATGCTTATTAGAAATTTCATGATAAAATAAATTNAGTGAAGCAAAACCCATAGGAATTGGTCTAGAATAATTAATATCATATTGAGTTGAATATTCAGGCTTTAAATTTGGATTGCCTACAAATACAAAGTCTTCATTATAAATATTATTCGGAAATGGCCTNGTATTCCATCCAGATGGTCTATTGACTCTTTTGCCAAATCCAAACTGAATATTTTCATTTTTAGTAATATTATAAGTAAAATTTAAAAATGGATAAAATTCAAAATCCTCTAAATCATAGGATTCNTTTTGTGCATCTNTAATCAAATTATCTAAAACTGAGCCTNCATAATCAATTGNATCATTGAAAGTGGAATTNAAGGTNACTTTCCTTTTTACTGATTCTAATCTAAAACTAGGTTTAATACTAAACTTATCATTGAAATCTTTCTCAAATTCAAAGAAAAATGCATGAATATCTCTTTGAAGATTNGATTCATTTTGGATAANCCCATNTAATGATTGATNAATAACACTTGCATCAAAATTAAGTGTATTAGGATTGTCCTGCAATTTACCTTGATACCCAGNTTCAAATTTTAATGTTTCTCCAACTGGTTGCTTATAAGATAAATCAATTTCTATACCAACATAATCTTCAGTAAAATCAGTGCTATTTACAACNACNTTATNTTCTAATAAATCTTTTGTCTCTTCATCAACATCTGTATTNATATTAATTGAAAAATCNAGCGATTGATCAGGNTCCTTAAATTCTTTATCAAATTCNAATAAATAAGATGCATCATAATTATCATCACTTTTTTGCTCTCTAGATTCTTCCTCATAGATAATCGGTTCAGTATATTGTTGATTAGTAAAAGAAAGTTTTTCAGGTTTAGAGAGTTTAATCTCATTAGTTAATGTNATATNATCAAANAAATAATAATCTAANCCCATACGAAANCTNACTGTTTTACGTTCAGTATCATCACTATAAGTATAAAATACTTTGTCCTCATCTAATATGTNTTCAAATAATTCATCATTACTATATTGGACTGTAGTATTTCTATACCCACCTCTATTTTTAAATCTGTTATTCAANCCTATTGAACTAAAAAAATTAAATTTATTTTTTTTNTAATTACCATAGAAGCTTANNCCATTCATNTCATCAANACTATGATATTCATTATGNTGGCCTTTAATCTGTATNTTTCCATTAAAACCATCATTAGTTCCTTTTTTAAGTACAATATTTATAATGCCGGCCATACCTTCTGGGTCATACTTGGCTGAAGCTGATGTTATTACTTCAACNNTTTCAATTTGTGAGCCAGATATGTTAGCTAAATCCNTTCTATTCTTTCTACCATCAACTAATATATTAACATTACCATTTCCACGTAACTGTACTTGTCCATCTTGATCAACAGTTACCATTGGCGCTCTATTTAATACATCTTCAGCTGAACCAGCACTTGCTATAATATCATTATCTGGATTATATACAAGTTTATCAGCTTCAAATTCATACATCTCTTTTTTATCTGTAATATTTACAGATTGGCCTTCCAAAGCTTTTGTTTGTAATAAAATAGTTTGTAAATCTTTACGTGTAGGTTTCTTATAAGANCTATTAATTGTTACNATANCAGATTCCCAAGATTCATANCCCATAAATTTAATTTCAACAAAATANTCACCATTTNTNATTTCTTTNAAAATAAAAATNCCNTTATTATCTGTTAANTGTCCANNAGNAATNTCTTNAGTNTCTGAATTAATTAACGTAATNGCNGCATATTCAATNGGCATTGATGTNTCTGCATTTAGGACTTCACCTAAAATAATTCCAGTGCCAGGCATTTGAAAATCACCTCTTTTATTTTGTTGCGCACCTAAGAATTGAAAGNCAATTAGAATAAATAAAATATAACNCATAAAAACATTTCCTTTAACTATAAAAACANGATATAATATACATATGTTATACAGAATAATTATTACTATAATTATAAANNGNACCCTTTTANNTGGNTTNAATTTAATCCTNCATGATTATGAAGATCCATCAGTAGATCATATTTCAGATATAGATTATATAGATAATACACTAATTGTGACTGGCTTATTTGGAGGTATTGATTTTTATGATATTTCAAATCCTACACAATTAAATCATTTAAGAAATTTTACACTCAATAATAATGGCGGAGGCGGAAATTCAAAACCAAACTGTGTAAAAGCAATTGATAATTATGCATACATTACAGCAAAAAATGGAATAGCAGTTGTTGACATTAGTAATCCATCTAATCCACAATATATACGCTATCTAAATAATAGCAGTGGGTATAATTTAGAAAATTTAGATATAGATAATAATCTGTTAGCTGTCGCAGCTCATGAAGATGGTGTATTGTTTTATAATATTTCAAATCCAGAAAACCCAACATATTATGGTAGATTAAATACAGAAAATGCATGGACTGTAACATTAAAGAATAGTACTGCGTATATAGGTGATCAATTGAATCTTTTAACTGTAGATTTATCTGATCCATCAAATCCTGTAATAATAGATTCCTTTGAAATGTCTAATGCAATTAAAGACATCCAACTAGATCAGGATAGAGAATTATTATATATTGCTTTAGGTACTGATGGTGTTGCAGTATTTAATCCAGCAACATTATCAATTACTGCAAATTATAATACCACCTGTCTTGCAAATCGATTATCTATATCAGAAAATAAAATTGCTGTATCAGATTGGGATGATGTAGAAATATTAGATTGGGATGGAACGAATTTAAATATTGTAGGTTATAAAAATACAACCCGTAGAACCATGGCAATTGCAATGAAAAATAATTTTGTATATTCAGCTGAATGGAAAAGTCTACAAGTATTTGAATATGGAATTATTAATGGGCCGGATATAGATTTAAGTAATTATGAAATTAATTACCCGTATGTTGAAGATGGGGAATCGCACATAATGAGTGTAAATGTCATTAATAATGGTAATCAAACATTAATACCTAGTGATTATATGACACATCCAGACTTTACAATATTAAATACTATCCAAAATATTGAGCCAGGTCATTACCAAACAATTAATATTGAATATACAGCAAATTCTAATAATGCTTCTGGTTCATATGGCTTATTATCAAATGATACTGATGAGTTTGAGGTAAAATGTCAAACTAATGGGAATGTGAACGGCGCTAATGTAGGTGAACAAGCACCAGATTTTGAATTAGATATTATTGCAAACGGTACTGGCACATTTAAATTATCAGATTATGAAGATTATATTATAGTGATGGCATTTTTTGCTCCTGGGTGACCTGTGTGCAGTCCGGAGTTATCGGATATGGAAACAGCTATATGGCAAGAATATGAAAATGAAAATGTCATTATGCTTGGTATCAGTAATACTATGAATGTTGAAGCCTTTATAGATGAAAATAGTTTGACGTATCC